>DXVA01000341.1 GCA_019408975.1 Lentisphaeria bacterium
GTTCCGTGCAGTCCGGCAGGGAGACCACCTCCAGGGCGTCGCCGTCGGGGTCAAGCGACCAGTTCCGGTCGCTTTCCGACATCCACGCGATTCCTTTTCCTAGCCGTCCGATCCAGACATACGGGCGGAAACTGCCGGAGAGCTGGGGCGTTTTTGCGGACTGCGAACTGCGCCAGACCACGCCGTCTTTTTCCGGCAGGAATTTCGCGTCATTGTATTTCATCCGGTTGCAGAGCGAATGAATCAGTTTCGCATACTCTTTTTTCAGCGGAACCGTCAACACGGCGGAATTGATTTTCTGCGTTCCGTCAGGGCGGAATTTCATGGTGAAACGGTAGAAGCCGTCATAGTCCATGGCGCCTCTGACCAGAATCGTTCCGCCGCTCCAGCGAAGCCCGGACTCCGTGCTGATCCGGTCGGGGCTCTGCTCCGTGAAGCGGAAAGAGGTTTCTCTGACTGTTTCGCCGTTGATTGTCAGGCGTATGGGCGCGGCAAGGATGTTTTCCGTGTCTGCGGCTGTGACCCTGTCGAAAAATCCGTCGCGGAAATGATAGCCGGTAAGAGTCGCCTTTGCGCTTCTCTCCGTCGGGCAGGTGATTGCCTTGAACGGCGGAATGATGATCCGTTCGCATCCGATGGAGTTGTGTTCCCACGGGAATTTTTCGATCTGGAATGAACGGTTTTTCGTGATCTTCTTTCCGTTCGCATCGGTCAGTTCGGCGGAAAGAACGTATTCTCCCGCTTGAGGCTCGAATGGAAATTCTGTTTCGAAACCGTAAGGGGTTTTCCTGCCGTTCCGTTCCGCGACTTTCTTTCCGTCTTTCGTCTGAATGCGGAAAATCCCATGCTGCCAGCCGGAGATTTTTTCCACGGGATTGCCGAAGCGGGCGCGGACTTTCCTGTAATAAGGATATACTCCGATTTCCAGTTCGGCGGAGCGTTTCTGGTTCGGGTTTGCCCAGCGGGTTTTCAGCGAGGGATCGTAGATGAAAGTTCTTTCATACAGCGTTCTGCCTGTTTGCATGTCTTTGAATGTGGCGGACAAGGTGAGGATGACATTCGTTTTTTCAGAGAATTCAAGGACGACCGGCACGGTTTTTCCGGGCGGAATGGTCAGTGTCGAATCCTGCGAACGCGGCGCGGCGTCGGAAACCACGGAAATCCGATGCTGGATTTCCCTCGGCGCCGAAGACGGATTGGTTACGGTGAATTCAATGCGAAAATCTCCTTTCGCGGCGTTTTTCCCAAGACCTGTGAAAGAGACGTGAGGCGCATCGGGATTCCACTGGAACGACGCCATTTCCTCCGGGTTGCTGAATACAAGCGTCTTTTTCAGCGTGGTCTGCTCCGCAGGATACTGCCAGGAACGTCCGGCGAGGATTTTCCATACATCGCCGGGACGCGGAGTCTCCCGGAACCCGAACTCTTTCAGAGAAATCCGCGCTTCCAGTGTCCAGAACCCGTTTTCATATTTTGATTTGAACTCAACGGCGGGGTCCCATGGCTTGTGATCCGTTGCCGTTGTGCCGCCGTAGACGACCGGGTACTTTCTGTCGAAAAGGACTCCGGCAGGGTTGACGATGAGCTGATAGACGAATTTCTCGTCCGGCGGGCAGATCACCACTTCCACATTGTCATCCAGATAGACCGCTCCGTCCCGTTTCTTCACTTTATTCAGGAGTGGCACCTCTTGCGGGGGCAGTTCGGTTTTTGCGGCGAAGTAGAAATACTCTTTGTCCATTCCGAAATACAGCGTTCCCTGACGGCTGGAGAGATACGGTGAATTATGCCTTACAAGTCCGTAAACCTGAATTCCGTCTTTCCATTCTCCGGAGGAAACCGTCCCGTCTATGACCGGTTTGCGCTTCATTTCCGGCAGGCTCGCCTTCATCTGTTCCGGCGCTGCCGCACAGCAGAAGACGAGGGCGGAAAACAGCGCTGTCAGCAATTTTTTCATTTCTGTCCCTTTCCTGTTTTCATATTGGCTTGATATAATTGGTTCAGTTCCTGATCCGTGATTCTGCGTGCGTAGATCATGAAATCGTCCAGCAGATAGTTCCAGTGCGCATCCGAACCGATGGAGAAACTGTTTTCCGGGAAATCGGCGTCTTTCAGCGCCATGCCGTTTGCGAAAACCCTGGACGGCTGGTCATCCCATTTGACGAACAACTGATCTCCCGCCCAGGAAAACGCCAGCATGTGCCAGCCGGAACACCCTCTTTTTCCGGTCGGGGGCGTCGAATAGACTTTCACGGGAAGCCGTTTCCCGAACAGAAGCATCAGGTTAAATCCGCGTTCGCACATGCAGATGTTTTTCGGATCGTTCGCGCCCTGAAGCCCGATGTAGCCTTTCCCCGATTCTATCGCCCAGAAAAACAGGCGTGGAAGATTCTTTTCCGCCTCCCAGTTCAAGGGACGGTAGAAGAAGACAATCGTTCCGGGGCGGTCGAAATTCAGGTTCCCTTTCCGCTGGTAGCGCAGTTTTGCGCCGCCCTTTCCGCAGAACAGCGCCCTGCCGCGCAGCCCGGATTGGAAATGCGGCGTTCCTGCCTTCCAGACGGGTGTTTCCCTGCCGATGCTCAGGTCGGCGTCGATGCTGTCCTCGAATCCCTGATAGAACGAGAGATCCTCGCTGAACAGCGGGAAACGTTCCTGCGCACAGGCGGGCAGCAGACAAAAGAGCAGAAAGAAACAGCGTATCATCATTCCCCCCGCCAGAAAAAGGATTTTGCCGAAGTTCCCGGCGCATCAATGTCGTTTGCGGAAAGCCCGTTGACATGTCCGTCAAAAAACAGCGTGTTGAACTTTCCGTGCCTGCTCGTGTCGAACCATGCACTGGTGGCAGTTGTCGGGAAAGGATCATTTCCAAGATTGTAAGCCAGATTGAAGCCGTCCGGGTTGGAGCCTGCTGGGTTGTTTCTGGTTTCCAGCATATAGAATATGCGGGAATGATTTTTGACCTCGCTGAATTTTTTCAGGTTCTTCCAATTGTCGATGGTCGGGATCGTCGGAACTTTTTTCGGATTGACCGTATAGTGGTAGAATGCCATATCCGTATTGTTGAACTTTTCCTTTCTTACCGCCGGACACATATACGGCGCCATATGGCGGGTGCCGTTTTTCAGATTTTCAGGATAGACGATTCCCAGCATTCCGAGAAACTGCATCCACATTTTCGTGGAATATTCCCCGTAGACTCCGGCATTGCCGCAGTGGAGCGGCAGTACATAGTCATTGTAAGTGTCCCTGTAAAGGAAGATTGCGGTTCCGGCGGTTTTCAGGTTGGAGCGGCAGGCGATTCCCTGCGCGGTCCGTTTCGCCTTGTTCAACGCGGGCAGAAGCATCCCCGCAAGAATCGCGATGATGGCTATCACGACGAGGAGCTCTATAAGGGTGAAAACTTTTGTTTTCCCCCTGGAAGTAAGAACAGGAGAACGGGGAACTCTGAAGTAAGAAGGAACGGGAAAACATTGGAACAATCGAACATTAGAACAATTCAACAATGGAACGAAGAAAGAAGAAGCGAGGTTGGGCAGGAATTGACTGCGTTCTCTTTGGGAGACCGTTCCAAGCCGCGAATTACGACAGATTTTGGCATTGGAAACAAAATCATGGCGGGGGAGTCGCTCCGAGAGTCTCTGAAAAACATTTGCATCATAACTGGATTCGGATTTTTTCATTGTCTTTCCTTTCCTTGGTTTTATATTCTTCAACGTGCCGTGCTGTTTCTCAGGATCAAATCGGGATCGATCATGATGTGCTGCCTGCCGCCTTCCTTGAGAATCCTCACGACGTGTCTGCTCAACTCCGGCGGATTCTGGTCGATGGTTGAGATCCGGCAATCGGAGAGCGTGCTCCAGACTGTGTTCAGGAGACCGGACACCATAAGATCCTCCGGCACTTTCATGCCGGACTGTTCCGCCATCCTGACAACGCTGTATGCCAGTCCGTCCGAACCGCAGAGTATGCCGTCATGTTCTTTGACATGCCGGAATTCCTCCGGTTCGATCAGCTGGGGCGGGGCGGTGATTTTGTTTTGAAATAAAAGTTCCGGCGGACGAATCCCCGCCTCTGCCGCCGCGCGTGCCGCGCCGTGAAGCATGCAGTGGCTCGGGTGCCGTCTCCAGTAATCTGCGGATTTCGGGACATCGGCGCTGATCCTGCTGAAGAAGACCAGCAGTCTTTTGCAGCCCTTTTCGATCATGTGGCGCGCCATTTTGTAGCCGCCGGATTCAAAGTCGATCAGGACGGTGCTTCCCGGAGCTTCCCCCTCCGCATCGAAGTGGACCAGTCCCACGGAACGGAGATTTTTCCAGGAATCGAGAAACGGTGCGCGCCAGTAGCTTCGTCCGCTGTATACCACTCCGCGGATCGGCGCCCGCAGCAACTGCGTCAGGCTGGCGCGTTCAAAAAGCGTCGTTTCTTCCACCGGACCGCTCAGCAGGGAAAGATTGATCGGGAACAGCCCGTTGCGGAACACTTCCGCCCGGAGCGAGGAATAAGGTTCGCTCTCATGAAACGTGTCTTTGGGGAGAACCATCAGAATCAGACGGTGCGTCAGGTTGGAAACGTCGGACATTTCCTGATTGATGAAGATTCCGGTGCCCCGCACTCCGCGGATCAGCCCTTCCGTGCGCAGCAGTTTCAGCGCACAGTCGATTGTCCTGTGGCTGACCTTGAAATACTCCGCCAGTTCGAGTTTCGACGGCAGGCTGCCATCCGGAAACCTGCCGTGAAGGATGCCTTCCCGCAAAGTGTTGACGACGACCTCCGTTTTTGTCTGATCTTTCCTCGACCGCATCTTTCCGTCTCTTTTTATAATGTGGTTTGATCTTGTGGTTTGGTA
>DXVA01000342.1:0-4444 GCA_019408975.1 Lentisphaeria bacterium
GATCGATGCCGTCGTCTGCGGAATTTTCGAGTTTTCCACCGTTTTTTCCAGTCCTGCGGAAAGTTCCCGGATGCTCTTTACCGTTTTATCCAGTTCCGCCATCAGGGAATTCAGCTTTTCCGGCGTGATCGAACCGTTCAGAGTATCGACCGCAGTGGAGGCTTTTCTGATGATGTCCTCGGCATTCAGCAGCAGATTTTGAAGCTTCGGATCATTGAAAGTCCTATTGGCTGTGCCGAGCAGTGCAACGGTTTCATCCGAGATTTTCCTGAAATCGATGGATGCGATATTTGCGAGGATTTCCGTCATGCTGAAACGCAGGCTGGACATCAGGGACGGGGTGGACGGCATATAGAACACGCTGTCATGAAGCCCCGGTTTGACATCTGCGTCCGCGATGCGGCTGTCCACATCTTTGAAGAAGTCCATTTCGACATATTTGATTCCCGTGATGCCGTCCGGTTCGATGCGGCAGCGGAGTCCCCTGTCGATCTCGGAAAGAATATATTTATAGAAATCCGGGGCGGAAATCGGGGACTGGGTGAAGATATTCTTCCCGATTTTCGTTTTGAACTTGGAAAGATCGATGATCATGTCGATGCGGATCGTCTGGCTTTCCATGATGATCGTGATGTCGCTGACATTGCCGATCGGAACGCCGCGGAATTTGACCGCCGAACCGCTGTTCAGTCCCTGCACGGATTCCTCCACGAAGGTCGCCATATGCGCGCGCGATTTGAACAGCGAGTCGAAGATGCCCATCGACGCGACTGCGATGATGAAAAGAAGAAGCGATATTGTGACGAAAAGTCCGAGTTTGAATTTGTTGGTTTCCACCATGTCTGCACCCCTTATTGTTGATGAGCCGCCGGATCGTGCCCGCGGTTCAGGAATAGTCTGACGAACGGATTGTCTGAATGTTTTTTGAGTTCCAGCGGCGGCCCGTCTGCGATGATGCCTTTCGTTTTTGCATCCAGCATGACGGCGCGGTCCGCGATGGAGAAAATGCTTTCGAGTTCATGTGTCACCACGATGATGGTCGCGCAGGTTTTTTCCCGGATGTCCAGAATCAGTTTGTCGAGGCTGGCGGAACTCAACGGGTCAAGCCCTGCGGAGGGTTCGTCGAAAAAGAGAATATCCGGGTCCAGTGCGAGCGAACGCGCGAACGCAGCACGCTTCACCATGCCGCCGGAGAGATCGGACGGCATATAGTCCTGATATCCGTCCAGATTCACCAGCTTCAGTTTTTCTCTGACTTTTTCCCGGATTTCCGCTTTCGACATTTTTGTGTGTTCCTCCAGAGGAAGCGCGATATTCTCCTCAAGCGAAAGCGAACGGAACAGGGCGCCTCCCTGATACGCGACGCCGAACTGCCGCATGATGGCGCGTTTCTGGTCGCCCTCGCTGCGGACAATGCTTTTTCCATGGATCAGGACATCGCCCGCGATCGGAGAATAGAGCCCGATCATGTGTTTCATCAGCGTGCTTTTGCCGCAGCCGGAGCCGCCGAGGATCGTAACGATCTGTCCTGCGGGAACATCGAACGAAATATTTTCAAGGATCGTGCGGCTGCCGTATCCTGCGGAAAGATTCTGAACTGAGATTGCCGGCTGTTCCATGATGTCACCCGAAAAAGATCGTGTTGAAAAGATGCGCGAGAAGCGTGTCGCACAGAATGATGAAAAGAATGCTGATTACGACCGCCGTCGTGGTTGCTTTGCCGACCGCAATGGCATCGCTGCCGGTCCGGAACCCGCGCCAGCATCCTGTGACGGTGATGATGACGGCGAAAATGACGCTTTTGAAGATGCTTTCAAAGAAATATTCCGGTTTGACCCATTCGACGGTCTGCTGGTAATAGGTCTGGACAGGCATTCCCAGCGCGGAGTTGCCGACGATCATGCCGCCGAGTATGCCCATGATGTCCCCGATCGTCGTCAGCATCGGAATCATCAGCATCATGGCGATGAGCTTCGGTATGACGAGAAAACGTTCCGGGACGAATCCCATTGTCCGCATGGCGTCGATCTCCTCGGAGACTTTCATCGTCCCGATTTCCGCGGCGAATGCGGAACCCGCGCGGCCGGTTGCGACGATTGCGACCATCATCGGGCCGAGTTCGCGCACCACCGAACAGCCGACGAGCCCCGGCAGAAATGCGTCCGCACCGTATTTGTGCATCTGGACCGCGCACTGGTAGCCGAGGATGATTCCCGTGAGGAGGCAGATCAATGCCGTGATGGGCAGACCGTCCGACCCGCACATGTTCATATAGAAAAGCGTCTCGCGCCAGCGTATTTTTTTCGGATGCCTGACCGCGTCAATACATGCGGATGCGACCTCTCCGATAAACAGGATCAGGTTCAAGGCTTCCTTCCAGATGACGCAGGATACTTCGCCCACCTGTACAAATATGCTGTTTCTGTCAACCATAATCAGCGCGGCGCCGCATGAGAGATCAGTGTGATGTTCTTGCAGCATTCTCCTCTGTCGTTCATGCCCGGTTCATATTCCATGAGGTCTCCGATCTGGAGCTCGTTGAAATCGCAGTTGCGCAGTTCCTCGATGAAGAAAAACAGATTCTTCGACGGAATATCGGTGGAGATGAATCCGTAGCCGCCGCGCAGTTGAACGATTTTGCCGCGCAGACGGGGCGGCTGTGCCGGTTCCTGCGCGGATTCATCCGTAAAATAGAGGTTCTCACCCGGCGCCGGAACATACTGGTTGTCCGGCGACTGCTGGTTCACGAACAGCATGTCGGGGCATACTTCGGGAATTTTCTTTGTCCCGTTGATCACATCATGCATCCGGATCGGATAGGTGGCGTCGTTCATGAGCTTGGAGGACGTACTGGTGTAACGCTGGTTGCCGTTGTCGTCGGTGTATTCAAAATCCCAGCCGAGCACCATGACGCGCGTTCCGAGCGAATTGAGTTTGCGGACCAGCGGCACGTAATCGCCGTCGCTGGCGATCAGCACGACCACGTTGAACTTTTTGAAAATCGTAAGTTCCAGCACTTCCAGGGCGAGGGATACATCCACGCCTTTTTCTCCGCCGCGGGACATCGGCAGATAATGGGTCACGATTCCCTCGCGCATCAGAATATCATCAAATACACGTTCGTTCAGCAGAATCTGGCGCTCATTCGCCTCCATTGCCGGAAGCCGCCCCCGGAAATAGTGGCAATCGACGACCTGGCAGAACTTCGGATTGATGTTCTCCTGGATGGCGATATACTTTTTGATGAATTCGTGAATGCCGGGGATGCTGAGCCTTGATTTTCGCGGATGCCCGTAGCAGTAATAATTGCTGACATGGTAAAAATAGTTGCCATCGTAAAAGATTCCGATGCGTAACAGTCTCATTTCCCGTTCATTGTAGATCATTTTTTTCAATACCGTTTATAGAATCAATATCATTTATTAAAGAATCAAGGCGCCGGTTTCAGGCGTCCCTGTACTAATAGCACACGGAAAATCTTATTTCAAACGTTTTGCAAAACTATCGTTCGGATATTCCGTTTTCAAACGCTCCGCGAATTTATCCGCACGTGCATCCTTCAGCGCTTTGAGGTTTTCATAGGTGCGGTAGAGCGCCTCCGGGTGCTTTGCGCTTTTCGGGAAAAGCAGGACAACCTGAAAATAAAGATTCGCTGCGTCTTTTCTATTGCCGCGCCCGACCAGAATCTCCGCCCGTTTCATGAATGCCGAGGACGCAAGTTCGTCGTTTCGGCTTCGGGAGACTTTCGCCAGAAGCTGTTCCGCCGCTTCCGTATTGCCCGTTTTCAGATACAGCAGAGCCAGGCGGAACATTGCGCGCTGATAGTCGTTTTCCAGCTCCGGATTGAGAACTCTCGTCTCTTTGAGAGTTTCCAGCTTGCTGACGGCGTCGGGCGTCATGCCGAGCTTGTCGAGTGTATCCGCTTCCATCATCATGCAGTAGACATCCCATCCCAGATTGCGGTAATTGAGATAAGCTTTGAGATAGAGTTCCGCCGCCGCCTTGTAGTCGCCGCTTTTGTACTTCGCGTCCGCTTCCGTGACATCCGCCGGTTTCGGGACCCACGCATAGCGGTAGCGCCCTTTCGCAATCCGCACGCGCAGACTGCTGTTTTCCGGCGAAACATATTCGAGGTCGCCGTTGGGTTTCGCCGTGATGGAGCTTGTGTTGATCTGTTTGCCGTCGGAGGTGACGATCAGGCTTTCTCCCGCGGCGAATGAGGGCAGGGCGAACGCCGCCAGAAGACAGAGTGTCAGAATCATTTTCATCGGTTCTTTTCCTTTCAGGTTGTCCGGGCGATGGTGCGCGCCCAGTTCGAGAGTGAGTTGTCGCGTGCTCCCATGACAAGGATCACGTCGCCGGAAGCGCTGTATTCGTGCAGGTAATCCTGCGCCGCTTTCCTGGCGGAGAAGGTCAGATAGCGTCCCGCGTGTTCTGTTTTCAG
>DXVA01000342.1:4454-4833 GCA_019408975.1 Lentisphaeria bacterium
ATTCCGCCGCGACTTCTTCCGCCGTCGGGGAGAAGCTGGAGCTGCCGCCCGCGTAAAAGACGGGCATTAAAATGAAACGGTCATCAGGACGGAGATTTTTTTCCAGCGCGGAAAAGAGTTCCTCGCGCATGAACCCGAACGGTTTGAAGCCGTGCGGCTGGAACAGGGCAATCACGCGGTGTGAAGCCAGTTCGCGCCCCGCCTCGATGCAGGAGATGATTTTTTCCACATTGTGCGCGTAGTCGTCGAAGACTTGTGCGCCTTTGCTGTTTTTGCCCGCAGCGTTGAACCTGCGCCAGACTCCGTGGAACGACTCCACGCTGCCGATTGCGTCGCCGGGGCTGAAACCGAGCGTCAGAAGCGCGGTATAGACCGCGAG
>DXVA01000343.1 GCA_019408975.1 Lentisphaeria bacterium
GCGATGCTCTGCATCGCAAAAATGCTTCGTGCAGGACTTTCAGTCCTGCTTCGGCCCAGCTGAATAAGCTGGGCGCCGGAGGCGAAACCCCCGATACCCCGCATGCTTTGCACCGGGATTGTTCATTTTAAGTTTTGAATCAGCACTGTCCTCTTTTTATGATTATAAGCCGGAAAAATATTTTGTCAAGGGCGAAAAGCCGGGAGAGGGCAACTAATTATGAAAAATGAAAGAGTGCGGCGTATGGCGGATTCATGAAACAGGGCAGGCGGGGTGCAGGAAAAACAGGATTGAACCCTGTTCCTCCTGCCGTTCCTGCCTGCTGTTTATAAAAAACTTGTTTTAATAGTGCGATGCTTTGCGTCGCCAGAACAGCTGTGTAAGCTGGTCGCCGGAGGCGAAATCCCCGCTCCTCCTCTGCTTGCGGCGGGGGAGTTTATGCTTGGCTTTTTCTGTTTAAGGCGTTGACGATGGCGCGGATTGCCGCAACGTTGATACTGCGGTCGATTCCGACGCCGTAGACAACTGTTTCATGGCTGTCGAAACGAATTCCGATGAAAGCGATGGCGTGTGCGTCGCTGCCGCGCCCGAGCGCATGTTCCGTGTAGGATTCGACCTGCATCGGAGGAGTCGCCGGACACTGTTTGAATGCCGCGACAGCGCCTTCAATCGGCCCGCCGCCGGTTCCATTAAGACTGTATTCCCTGCCGTTTACCCGGACCTTCAGATTGACCGCTGTCCCGGAGCGGTCTTCCGGCGCCGGACGGCGGATTTTCACATCCTCAAGTTCCGTGCTGCCTTTTGCCTCCGTGAAAACGGTATGGAAGACCGCACGGATTCTTTCCGCGCTCAGTTCCCCGCCGGATGCTTCCGCCTCTTTCTGCACCGCCTGCGCGACTTCTTTCTGCATCTCCCGCGGCACCTGAATGCCGTAGACGCTCTCCAAAACATAGGCGACGCCGCCCTTGCCGGACTGACTGTTGATGCGGATCAATCCTTCATACCCGCGCCCGAGGTCCGCCGGGTCAATGTGCAGATACGGGATTTTCCAGCCTTGCCCGAAGTATTCTGATATCTCTTTTCTCTGCGCCATGCCTTTGCGGATTGCATCCTGATGGGTGCCGGAAAAGGCGGTGAAGACCAGTTCCCCCGCGTAAGGATGACGCGGATAGAGCTTGATTTCCGATACCTCCTCCACGAATTTGACGATTTCCGGCAGATTCGAGAAGTCCAGACCTGTTTCAATACCGCGCGACATCAGGTTCAGCGCGGAGGTGACGAGGTCCATATTGCCTGTTCGTTCTCCGTGTCCGCAGAGGGTACCCTCGACCCGTTCCGCGCCCGCCAGAACCGCCATTTCCGCCGCGGCGATCGTACAGCCCTGGTCATTGTGCGTATGAATGCTCAATGTCGTATCCGCCATGCCCGGATAGTTCCGTACAAACAGCTCTATCATGTCCGCATACTGATTCGGCGGACGACGCTCGACTGTCGCCGGCAGATTCAAGATGAAGTTTTCCTTGCCCGACCTGCCCCAGGCTTTACGGACTTCCTCCGCCAGTTCAACAATGTAGTCGAGGCGGCTATCGCTGAACTCCTCGGGCGAGAACTCGTAGGCGCAGCGTTCATACAGACCGGCGTTTTTCAATGCTTCGACTACCATGTGCGTGCCGTCCACCGCCATCTTTTTGAGTTCGGCGGGGCTCTTGTGAAAGACGAATTTCTGATGCAGGTCGCTGGTTGCAACATAGCAATGGACTACAGCCTGTCTTATGCCGCGGATGGACTCTACGGTACGGTCGATCAGGTCTCTGCGGGCGGCGGTAAAGACGACAATCCGGACATCTCTGGGAATCAGTTCTTCTTCGATGAGGCGGCGGGTAAATTCAAATTCCTCGTTTGACGCCGCCGGGTAACCGACCTCGATTTCCTTGAAGCCGATTGCGGTCAGCATCTTGAAATACCGGATTTTCTTTTCGACATTCATCGGTTTTGCGAATGCCTGATTGCCGTCGCGCAGATCGACCGGTACCCAGAGCGGTGCTTTCTCTATCATGCGTGTAGGCCATTGCCTGTTTTCGATTTCGATTTTCTGCGGCTGTTTGTACTTCGGTGATTCTTTCATTTTGATCTCCATTGGTTATGTTTTTTGAGTTCAGCAGATAAAAAATGGAGACTCTTCAGGTGCAGAGCGACGGTTGCCGGATCGGCGCAGCGATACTGAGGAGCCTCAGTGCCGAACCGGCTTGACGGGATGATTCTGTGTGTGTAAAAAAGAATACGCTTAACCCTTACTCAAGCCGGAACGGCGTTGGTAAGTCGAAGCAGGGTGGAAAGCAGGAGAGAGCGTACGGACCGGTCAGGACCGTTGAAATTCTGTTTTTTTTCGCTCTGGCATTTCATATTTCTGCTTTCCTGTTATTGATATGATAATAAAATACTCCCTTCTGGAAAGAAAAGCAAGTTGCCGGTGCGAAAAAATAGCTGTTATCTTGTTTTTTATTAAAAAAAATTGGTTTCATACTGAATAAGCTGGTCGCCGCAGGCGAAATCCCCGATACCCCGCGTGCTCTGCACCGGGGGTGTTCATTTCGGCAATGCGATCTTCGCAGCGGGACTTTGAGTCTGTTCCGGATTTTCGGAATCACCGTTTCATGGCATTATTCCAGAAGAAATACAGTGCCTTCTTCCGTTTCGTAGACCGTTTTCCAGTCATTCCGTTTCAGGAGATTGACGAAGTTCTCCCGCCTTGCCAGCAGAACCGCATATTTTGCGTTGGTCAGGCGTCCGAGAAGTTTGGCGCTTCCGCGTACCCGTTCCAGGTTCAGAAGCAGTTTTTCCACTTTTTTCGCATGTTTCCCGTCGAGCGCAAAAGAGAAAACAGGGTCCATTCCCCATAAATAGTAATTGCGGTCATTGGCATGGAAAATCGTGGGAAAATCGCCCCAGTTCAGGTTTACGACAGCCGTCTCCGGGGGGATGTTCTGCTGAATCCATCTGCCTATTCCCAGTGCCGGATGCACCATTGCCGGCGTGAGAGCCAGGTTCAGGGATGAGGAAAACACGCCCAGGAGAATCGCGAGAATCGTATAAAACAGGTGCATTTTCAAAGGTTTGGCGCGGAGCGGAACCAGAACATTTTCCTTCAGGGCCTCATTGAATACGAGCGCTCCGAACAATACCGTGAACGGAACTGCGTATTCGACGGTGCGGAGCGCCACGAACATGCCGCCGGTAAAGAGAACGGCAAGAAATCCGATCGCCTTGATGTGAGGCGCAATGGCGGACCACCCTTTCATGACGGCAAGGCGGCAGAAGCAGAGCAGAGCCAGATAGGCGAAAATGTAGAACGGCAGCATGGCTTTGTGCCAGCGGAATTTCGGGGCGAGCATTTCCATCGGGAGCATCTCCGAACTGACTTTCTGAAGATTATCCGCGAAGATCGGCCCGAACAGAGCGTCGAAAGACTGCACTTTCCAGATGATGAATGAATTCGGGAACTGCGGGTGAATCAGCAGTCCGAGCATGACGCCCCCAAATGCTGCCGCCGGAATCCAGAAAACTTTTGCTGAATCGCGTTTGCAGTATGCGAGCGCAAAGACGAAGGCGGGTATGACGATGAACTGCGGATTCGAGTAGGTCCAGGCATAAATGAATGAGATTACGCCCGCGGCAATGATCCGGAACCGGAGCGTGCCTTTCGCCAGAAGCGCGCACGTCACCAGCAGAAAGGCGATGGACAGCACATGCGGGCGCATCATGATCAGGCGGAACATGAAATTTGCGGAAATCAGAGGCATCAGGATGGCGAATGTCATGATGAGAGGCGGGGAAACCCCCATGCGGCGCATTGCGAAAATGAACGCCAGAAGCGCCGCGGCGATCAGAAGAAGCGACGGCACGTTGAACGGTGCGCCGGTCGGCAGATGAAGAAGCTTCTGGACGCCGTGAACTACCCAGAGCGCCCCGTGAAACAGCAGTTCCTTGTCCGCGAAACGGTCATTCCAGATGGACATCGTCAGCCATGGGAATTTTTTTGCGCAGAATACGGAGGGCCCCAGTTCCGCCATTTTCATGTGGTAATAGGCATCGCTGTCCGTTTCTCCGCCGTCCATGATCAGCGGGCGCAGAACACACAGCCAGACGAAAGGAATTGCAAATGCGAGGATCAGAAAGATTCTCGCGTATTTCCTGCTGCCGAGCTTTTCCTGAAGCTCTGTACCGGAACATTCTTTCATGGATTCTTCACTTGATGTATTTGCCGATGATGAGATCGAGTTTTTCACGGAGATGCGGTGCAATGGCATCCCTGTGCGTAATGACGGCGCCGTCGAGCGCATGTCCGCAGGCGCATGTCCGCCCGATGCCGGAAAACGCCTCCGCCATGTGTACGATGATCCGCTTTGCGAGGGCTACATTTGCGGCGAAGTTTTCCACGATCATATTGACCGTGACGAACTCATTGTGCGGGTGCCAGGAATCGTAATCCGTCACCATTGCAATGGAGCTGTAACAGATTTCCGCCTCCCGCGCCAGTTTCGCCTCTCCGAGATTGGTCATGCCGATCACATCGAATCCGAGCTGATGGTAGATACGGGATTCCGCCGCCGTCGAAAATGCGGGGCCCTCCATGTTGACGTAGGTGCCTTTCCGGTAGACGTTCGGCCGTTTTACGTTTCCGGGCAGTTCCTCGACGGCTTTTTCCGAAACTTTTGCCGCAAGTTCCGCAAGTTCCGGGCAGACCGGATTTGCGAAAGCGAGGTGCGCGACGATTCCATCGCCGAAAAAAGTATGCGCGGCGCTTTGTTTCGTCCGGTCATAGAAC
>DXVA01000344.1 GCA_019408975.1 Lentisphaeria bacterium
TTTTCACAAACTCCGGACTATTTGCTAAAACCATTTCTCACTCCATGCGAAAACTATCTGCGATACTATAAATGTCAAAGCAGGGGAACAGCCGGATTCAGATTTCTTGCCTTCGCGCCTTTTCGGACATCGAAACGGCACGAAGCCTGTTTCCTGAGTCAGGTCAGAGATTTCAAAAGTTCCCGTACATCATCGTCCGTCATGGGACGCGGATTCAATTTCATGCTCGCACTCCGGCAGTTCTTCACAATGAAATCAAAATGCGACTCATTCAATCCATATTCAGAAAAATCCTCGCGGACCTTCAAGGCACGGCAAAGCTCCAATGCACCGTTCAGGAAATCTTCCGCAGCAGAGCCGAAGCCGCACTCCCTCGCAATCGCCGCATATTCTTCACGGCAGCACGGCAGATTCCATGCAACAACCGAAGGAATCAGAGTTGCACACGCTCTCCCGTGAGGGACATGAAGCAGAGAACCGATCGGATGGGCAAGCCCGTGGATCGCTCCCAGCCCCGTCTGTGAAAACGCCATTGCCGAAAGCAGGCTTCCTTCACTCATGCCGGTGCGGTAATCAAGGACAGACGGATACAGGCAGGCATTCAGCAGGTTTTCCCTGATCCGGCGGATCGCCGCATAGGAAAGCGCACGCGAAACCGAAGACGCTTTCGGAGATGTGCAGGACTCGAATGCCTGCACGAAGGCATCCAGTCCGCTTGCAGCGGTCTGGGACGGCGGACAGGAAAGCGTCAGGACAGGGTCCGCGATCGCGACATCCGCGACCATCGAAGGATGCCGCAGCGACTTCTTGATCTTCGTCGCGGGGTCCGTCAATACGGAATTGTTTGTAATCTCCGCGCCCGTCCCCGAACTGGTCGGCAGCGCGGCGAAGAAGAGCCCTTTCCCCGGAATTTCCTTTTTTCCGGAGAAATAATCCGCGCACCAGCCGTCAAGCGGAATCAATGCCGCAGCGGCTTTCGCGGAATCTATGATACTGCCGCCTCCGATGGCGGCGACGCAATCCGCTTTGAATTCACGTCCGGCGCAGATAAGCCGGTCCACATCTTCCAGAGGCGGTTCGGAATGAATCCCGCTTTCATGGCGCACTTCAAATCCCCTGAGGCTCTCCATGATTCTGCTGAAATCCTCCGTTCCGCTGAAATGGGAGCCGGTTACAAGCAGAATCCGCCGGAAGGATGCAAGCTCCTGCGCCAGACGTGCGGCGCCGCCGATCTCAAAAATGATTCTGGACGGATAGGCAAGGGAAAAAGGTGCGTATGTCATCGTATATCTCCTGTTTTCCAGTAGTCTAGCACCGGAAGAAATATCTTTCAAATCGAATCCGGAACAAAGAAAAAGAAAATCCGGCGCACAAAGCACGTCGATGCGCCCGTTCAAATGCAGAACTAATCCTTATGATGCGCCGTTTCCGCCAAATCAGCCTGAACCGGCGCATTGATCTCAATGGAATCCGGCGTAATCCGGCAATTCAGGGCAAGCAGTTTCACACCTCGTTTCACCGCACTCCGGAGGGCATCGCCAAAAGCCTGATGTGTTGCGTCGTTCGGACGGAATCTGCATACTTCGCCCATTTGTATGACAAACATGGCATACGCCTCAAAACCGTCCGCAACACATTCCGCCAGTTCATGAATATGCCTGACTCCGCGCTCCGTCGGCGCATCGGGAAACATTGCGGTTCCATTTTTCTCCAAAGTAACGCCTTTCACTTCAAGAAAAATCCTCCGGCGTCCGTCCTCAATGAAGAAATCGAAACGGGAATTACGGTATTTCACTTCGCGCCGGATTACGGCTCCGGCGGAAAACATGCCGCATTTGCGGAACCATTCTCCTGCGGCGGCATTGGGAATCTGGGAATCCATATTGACAAGCAACGGCGGTTTACCGCCTCTTGCCTTCTCAACGCAGACCAGATCATACTTCGTCTTCCGTCCCGGATGATCCGAAACGGAAAGATATACCTTGCATCCGGGAACGAGCAATTCCCGGCACCGCCCGGTATTTTTGACATGAGCAACGCACGTTCCTCCCTCCGCCGCGACTTCAGCAATAAAACGGTTGGGACGGCTCAGGAACTTCGCTTCAACGACTTTTCCGTATCTCAACATTCACCTCAATATGAATATGCCGCAAAATTTGCGGCGCATTCCCGGGGAAACGGTTCAATATGGTGCACGAGACAGGACTTGAACCTGCACTTCTTACGAAACTGGAACCTAAATCCAGCGCGTCTGCCATTCCGCCACTCGTGCAATGAGCTATATTTGAACTTTGACGATGTTCCAGCCGTTCTCACGGGAATATGTAATGGAACATGCCATTTCTTTTACAAGATGAAGCCCGACTCCGCCGATTTCACGTTCTTCCAGATCCGTCGACAAATCCGGTGCGGAAACGCTCCGCGGATCAAACTCGCGCCCGTCATCCATCAAGGTCAGGAACACACCTTTTGCATTATTTTCCAGCAGGACTTTGATCCAATGCCCGGAACCATCCTCAAAACCATATTTTACGATATTGGTTGCAAGTTCCTCGTAGGCAAGACTCAGCACATACCCCTGACGTTCAGGCAGCCCCGCTTCCTCCGCAAAACGGCGAATGAAAAGAAGAGAATCGGAAACATCCCTGAGACAGCTGCGCAGATTGAATTCCAGTTTACCGGACATGCCCTGCTCCCTTCCCCGCGGAGATCATCAACCGGTCAGGTGTTCTTCAAAAGAGTCAATGCTTTTGAAAAATCGTTCTCTATCGGCATCACTGCTGCAAAACCGGCAGTCTGAAGCGCTTCCAGCACGACAGGCTGCGGATTGTAGATTACAAGCTTCGCACCGTTGGCGCGCAGCGCTTTCGCCGCGCTCAGCAGCATACGCATCCCCAGAGAGGCGATAAAACTGACTTCCGTCATATCCACAATCGCAGGCTTCCCCTTGGAGCTGACGACATTTGTAAAATTCATTTCGACCGATGTCACTCCATCAATGTCGAGCCGTCCGCAAAGCGCCACATGCGTATAATCGCCGTCTGCTTTTATTACTTTCAGTTCCATATTGTGATTCTCCAAAAAATGTTTTGGATTGAAAATATCAATCATAAATAAGCGCCTTAATGTAACCTCTCCTGCGGAAAAATGCAAATCGGAGAACATTTTTCCGTAGAGAAAAGGTCAGCAGCAGGAAAGATCCGGCTTTCTCGCCGCCGCCGTTTCATCCAGACGCTTCACCGGCATGTTGAGAGGACACGCCTTCAACGATTCCGGAGACTTCTCCGCAAGTTCCGCAATCTCGATCATCGCCCGGATGAAAACATCCATGTCTTCCTGCGATTCGGTCTCCGTAGGCTCAATCATCAGAGCCTCCGGCACGATCAGCGGGAAATAGATCGTCGGCGGATGAATCTCCCGGTCGATCAGGGCCTTTGCGACATCCAGAGCATGTACGCCCCCCTCTTTCACCTGCCTTGAGGCGGAAAAGACACATTCATGCATACAGACGCGGTCATACTTGCGGTCATAATAAGGCTTCAGCGCCGCCATGATGTAGTTCGCGTTCAAAACCGCATTCTCGCTGATCCGCACCAGTCCCCTGCGACCGAGAGTCAGCAGATAGGCGTAGGCACGGAGGATCACTCCGAAATTGCCGTAGAACGGCGCAATGTAACCGATGGATTCGGGGTGTTCATACTCCAGCACGCACATGCCGTCCGACCGGCGCACGACACGCGAAACGGGCAGGAACGGCACCAGCTTCTCCGCCACGCCGACAGGCCCGGAACCGGGGCCGCCTCCGCCATGAGGAGTCGAAAAAGTCTTATGGATATTGACGTGCATCACATCGAAGCCGACATCGCCGGGGCGCAGACGCCCGATGATCGCATTGAAATTCGCGCCGTCGCAGTAACAGAGCCCGCCGACGCCATGAATCAGAGAACAGATTTCTTTCACATTCGGGTCGAACAGACCGAGCGTATTCGGGCATGTCAGCATAATGCCGGCGACTTCCGGGGAAAGCAATCCTTTCAAAGCTTCCAGATCCACATTGCCGTTCCCGTCACTCGGCACCACTTTCGTCGTAAAACCAGCGACGGAGGCGCTTGCAGGGTTCGTTCCGTGGGCGGCGTCGGGAATCAGCATGATTTTCCGCGCAAAATCCTTGCGGGACTTATGGTATGCGGCAATCAGCATCACGCCGGTCAACTCGCCGTGAGCTCCCGCCATCGGCTGCATCGTGGTCTGCGAAAAACCGAGAATCTCGCTCAGCATACGCTCCGTTTCATAAATCACCGTCAGCGCTCCCTGCGTCAGCACGCCGCCGTGGCGGAGCTGGGGCAGAAGCGGATGCAGTTCGGCAAAACCGGACATGCGCACGATCTTTTCATGGGACTTCGGATTGTATTTCATCGTGCAGGAACCGAGCGGATAGAAATTCGTGTCCACGCTCATGTTCATGCGGCTGAGATTCGTAAAATGGCGCACCGTTTCCAGCTCGGACACTTCGGGGAGCTCCGCGGTTTCAGAACGCCTGAGAGACGGCGGCACGGCACATCCCTGCGGGACATCCAGAACGGGAAGAACGGAACCGGTGCGACCGGGCCTGCCGGATTCATAAATCAGTTTCACAATAATGCCTCCATTGCGTTTGCAAGAGCCTTGATCTCTTCTTTCGTGCGTTTCTCCGTAACCGCGATCAGCATCTGATCGCGCCGGTCCGCGTAATACCGCCCGAGCGGGAAACCGGCAGCAAATCCCTTGTCGATCAGTTTGCCCGCCAGTTCTGAAGAGTCACATGGAACCTTGA
>DXVA01000345.1 GCA_019408975.1 Lentisphaeria bacterium
GCCTGTTCCTGCTTCCTGCGGCGGCGGATGATGCGGAGGCGAACATACTGTTTACAGAGGGGCGTGCTCTGGAAAAACAGGAAAAGTTCCGGCGCGCCGCCGGCAGATACATGGATGCGCGCCTGATGGCGGATTCTCCGGTGCTGAAAGGCAATGCCCTGATCGCCGCCGCGCGCGCATACCGGAAAGCGAAACTTTACGGCGATGAATTCGACTGCCTTCAGAAACTGATCAAGGAACATCTCGGCGGAATCGATTTCGCGCAGGTGGTGGATCGGGAATATAAGATCGGCGATGAGTTTTTCAAAGGGCATCGTGACGTTGCCGTTTCATGGCTTCCGTTTATCAAAAAGGGGGACCGTACCATGGAAATTTATGAAGCAGCCCTGAAAAATGCCCCTTGTTCCGCACAGGCGGGGGAGTCCCGCCTGCGTCTTGCGCGGATGTATATCGATGAACAGAAGCCGGATGATGCGATCCGCCATCTGAATGAAACCGCGAAGCTGTATCCCGGCAGTGAGTCCGCACAGTATGCCTCCCTTGAGTTGAGCAGCCTTCTTCTGCAGATGGCGGAGCGCGGCGACGGCGACAACTCTTACAGCCGGCAGGCGATCGAAGCCTTTGACAACTATCTCAAGACTTATCCGGATTCCCCGGAGGTTCCCTGGGTGAAGAAGGCGCGTGAAAAGGTTTTGAACCTGATGGCGAAGCGGATTCATGCCGTCGGCGCTTATTATCACCGCACCGGTCAGGACGAGATTGCGGAGCGTTACCTTGCCGATGTCGTCAAAAACTACTCGAATACGGAACAGGCGAACAAATCGGAGGATCTGCTTGCCCGGATTGATAAGGATTATGAGATTCCGCCGAACCGTGACAAGCGTTTCACTCCGTATAAGGTGCAATATAAGCGGGGACCGACTCCCGAGGATGCCGCGCCGATCATGGTCGTGCCGGAGAACAGCGGCAACCGCTGGCTCCTGCCTGTGCGTGATCTGAAAAAGAGCATGATCCGCGAACCTGAAAAAAATTAACCCATGAAAACGGATGCAGACGAAATGGTTGCGATATTGAAAAACAGAATTGTTCCTGCGGCATTGATGTCGCTGATGGTGATTTTTCTTTCCTCCTGCGGTTATCATATGGGGAGCATGATGCATCCGCAGATCAAGACGGTTGCGATTGCCGAGGTCAGAAATGAGACGCGCGAGGTGCTTGCCGGGACGATCATGCGGAAACAGCTTGCCGAACGTTTTCAGTTTGACAACAGCCTGAAGATTACGACGCCGGAAAAAGCGGACTGTATTGTGATGTGCCGTATTTTGAGCATCAAGAACGCCGGCGTGGTCTGGAAAAGCACGGACGAGGATATGACTTTCCGTCCTTCCGAATTCAGCATTACGGTGAATGCCGAGTTTACGGTGACGATTCCCGGTTCTGCGGAACCGCTTGTCCCTCTGCGCAAAGTTACCGGTTCCGCGACTTATCAGTTTACCGCCGATCCTGCCATCGGCCGTGAAAACGGTCTGACACAGGCATGTTACAACATGGCGAATCTTGTTGTCCAATACACTACCGAAGCCTGGTAATTTGCCATATATCCATATATACGTAATTCCCTTTCACTTGTCTGCCGGGGCATGTGGTAGCGGCATCTGTATTTATCCTGATTGGGTTTAATATTCTGATTTTTCAGGTCGGCTTTGATACGGAAGAATGCCGCGCATTCTTCCCGGGTCAAGGGCTTTGCCCTTGTCGTGGTCCGGCGCCGATTTGTTTTTTTCGACATTGTTCCCGCTTTCCCGATACCCCGTATGCTCTGCCCCGGGGCAGTTCATTCTTTGCCGGATGAGATGCCGGGGAGGGGAAAGAGAATATGAGTGGAGGGATTCTCTTTCATAATTTTACGGCGGGCAGGTTTGCCCCGGAGAAGGATGCAGGCGATGCAATGAAGAAAAGCAGGAGTCCGGAATCATTGCATTTCCGAACTCCTGTTTCTGATTTCAGCGTTTGATGTGCTTGTTGTATTCCAGCAGATTTTCAAAGAGAGGCAGTCCGAGGATGTCGCCGCAGATGACAACCATTCCTTTGCCGAGAGGGCGCGCCAGCATGAACGGCTTTTCCTCTCCGGCGGCAGTCTTCTGAGCAGCGAGAACCACCCATTTGTCCGGATATTTCGGCTCCAGAGTTCCCGAAGGCGTAAAAACCAGATGGTTTGACATCTTATTGGGAGTAGTGGCAAATGCGTCGTTGCGGATATAGGAGGGCTTTCTGACTTTACCCGCATTTTCCGTGAATTTGATTGCATAAGTCGGATCGGAGAACCATTTTTCCAGTTTATCGAGGAAGAAATAGCTTCCGAAGAAGACGACTGCACCGTCTTTCACCGCCGGAATCAGTTTTTCATCGAAGAACTTCTGCGGAAAATGGTTCTGGTAGTTTTCGATATAGATGAAATCCGTTCCTTTGAGAGTCACGTTGTTGGCTCCCTCCACACCATGCACATTGGTGAATTTCCAGTTGCGCTCAATCAGTTTCGGAACGGTGTAAGTACAGCGCATTCCGTTATTGAATCCTTTTGAGGAAATCCAGACAATTGAATATTTGGATGCGGTGCTGAAATAGAGCGAGGCTCCGGTCATTGACGCATGGTATGATGCGAAAGGAAATGCCACCACCTCTTTTTGATTGTTGCGGATGATGGTGACATGCCACTGGTCCCCATTTTTTGGTGCGGAGCCGGTGATCTCTTTGAATGGGATCGTGAAATCCATGCTCCAGAAATTTTTCCCCATGGTTGTTTTTACATTCCACTCCGGATTCCATGATTTATCCCATTTTATGGCGTCGTATGTGCCGCCCGCCGGGTTGGCTGCCAGCTGACGGTAACCTATCCCGTCATGCGGTTCAATAAAAATCTCTACATTGTCATATTTATTATCGCGATGCCAGAGATTCACATCTCTGCCCTTGGGACCTTTTTTCAGGAGTTTCATATTGTCTTCAGGGCCTTCCACCCTGATATGGAGCGCCTTATTTGTCCAGTAGACAGCCACTGTAGAGTCTGTCGGCTGCCCTTTTTTATCAACCATGCGCTGCTTTGGTATATTCTTGAATCCGTTTTCTTCGGGCATTTGCTGAGCGCAGATTGAGAGCCCGTTTGCCGTGACATTCAAATAAAGCGATTCCCATTTTGCAAATAATTTCCGGTCCAGCTCAATATCGGCGGTTACGCGCGGATTTCCCTGTGCCGCTTTCAGCGCCCGGTTGAATTTATCATGTGCCATGGCTATGATCGACTCATTGATGAATGCCGGTGCAACGGGCAGCGCCGAAGCCCCGGTATCTGTTGCAATGTGTATCTTCATGGAATCCCACTGCTTCGCCATTGAGTCGTGGTATTCATACATGATATCTGCTGCCGGACCATAGACTTTTTCGCAGAAGTCACGGAGAATTGCATCGGCGCTTGCGGACGGATTCCAGGCGAGCCTTGCGTAGATATAGTATGCAATGCGGTGGATGAGATTGAAAATATCTTCACGTCTTGCATTTTCATTCCATTGGATCAATTGCTCTGTTTTGACATGAATCAGGTTCATATCTCTGCAAACCTGCAACTGATCTTCCAGCATGTGCCAGAAAGGCATATAAACCGGATTCGGGTAAATGGCGTCAAACTCATATCCGTAGAGCCCGATCGTGGTCTTTTTCTGCCAGTTTTTCAGATGTTGGAATCCCTTCCGGTTTTCAGGGCAGTTGGGATCGTCGTGCTTATGCACATAGCATCTGTTCAGGCAGATGTCTACATACTCAAGTCCTTCGATGGTTGTTTTCGGTATCTGGTAGTATTCTGCATATCCCGTCCCGGCGAACATGACATCCGGGCATTGTTTTCTGATCTCTTTGATCAGAATTTTATAGTAGTCATACCAGCGTGAGGAGCGGTCAGGATTTTTCGTGCATTCCGGGCATTCGCAACGTTCCCGGATGTCTTCCGGAAAGGCATTGATCAAGTCCAGATTTCCCCTTTTGACGATTCCGGCAATCCTGTTCACGGCATATTGCGTAAATTCCGGATTTGACCAGCAGCCGACGAATCCTTCCGGTATGCGTTTGCCGTCAACAAGAGCGAACAGCTCGGGGCGTTCTGCAAAGAGTCCCTGATAGACTCCGACGAAATGCCCGAGATCATATTTGTAATAACCCGCCTTGTCGCGGATGGACAGTGTTCTTGAGCCGCAGTTCAGGAAGTTTCTTGCCATCCAGATTTCCGTCGGCGCATGGGCTGCGGTTACGCAGGGAGTCATTTCCCGGAAGCGGAAAACCGGTCTGAATTTGTAGTTGATGTCGCCGAGTTTCCATTGTTTCAGAGCAGGAAGAAATTCACCGTCGTCTCCGGGCCAGAACCAGCGCACGTCAAGTTGATTCTGCAGAAAAGAGTAGACTGCATAAAGCGCCGCGCGCGGCTGATTTCCTGCAAGATACAGGTTCCCATCCATGGTGCGCACTGTGATTTCTTCTGTTTTGCCGTCGGAGATTTGCAGTTTTTCAGCCTGTTTCTTAATGAAATTCGCTGTCCCCGGAGTTCCGATCAGAATTGTGTGTGCTGCCGGATTTGCGTTGACGGCAACGATGGGGAAATCGGCCCCGGATATTTTTTTCAGGGTATTTTTCAATTCTTCCGCCGCATACTTTTCCACTGCTGTGGCATGAGGTGAAATTCCTATTTTCCATCAGTGCCGTCCCATAGATCTTTGAAATAGTCATTTTTACCACCTTATTTGAGC
>DXVA01000346.1:0-3054 GCA_019408975.1 Lentisphaeria bacterium
ACGCTCAAGGGCGAGAACTTGATTTATCAAATTCGGGAGCTACGGCGGAATCACCCACGGTGATACGTTGTTCCGGCGGCTCTCGAAGCTTCGCTTCTCGTCCGTTAGCGGTGGAACCGCCGCCGGGAGAAAAGAACATGAGGGCTGCGCGCCCTCAAACTCCGCGGCAGGTGAGAATCACCTGCACCTCGGCAAAACAAGTTTGCCGTCTTGAAAATATTCACCCCTGCCGGATTTTTACCAGCAAACACACTTTTCTCGCAAAACCCGCTTGCCGTCGAAAGTCTTGCGCTGTATAGTAACCGGAACACAGGAGAAAAAAAGCAAAAATGAGTGAAAAGATTTCAATTCACAACAGCGCCGCCGAAATGTCGGAGACCCCGGAGCTGATCCGCACACTGCAAATACAGCAGTTGACTTTTGAAGCAGACGGGCATACCCTGCCGTATTGCCAGCGGATCACCTGCGGAGACAGCCCCGGAAAACCTGTTCTTGCAGTTTTTCTGCATGGCATCGGCTCTGTCGGGCACGATAATTTTCTTCAGATCCGCATCCCCGCCGCCCCGATGGTCCACTACTGCGAAAACCGCGGAATCAAAGCGGTTCTGCTTTTCCCTCAATGCGAACAGGGGTATCAATGGGTGGATGTTCCGTGGAATTCCGAGTCGCATGTTATGCCGGAAACTCCTTCCCTGTTCCAGTCCCTTGCTATGGGGCTGGTGCGCGCTAAAATCGCAGAATTCACGCCCGATCCCCGGCGCATTTACGGGCTGGGCATCTCAATGGGCGGTTACGGGATATGGGACATGGCATGCCGTATGAATGATCTGTTCGCCGCAGTCGCAGTCATGTGCGGAGGCGCGGATACGTCACAGGCGCCCAATCTCCGGCATGTCGCCGCCTGTCTGATCCACGGCACCGACGACAGCGCCGTCCCGGTCATCCGCGCCCGCAGCATGTTTGAAGCAATGCGGCGGACAGGAAATCCGGCTGTCGTTTACCGGGAACTGCCCGGAGTCGACCATAATGTCTGGGAACCGTTTTTTGCGGATTGCGAAGGGCTGGACTGGCTCTTTGCGCAAAGACGGTTTTTATCATAAGGAATGCTGAAATGAAAGAAGAAATTCTGAAACTCGCCGGCAGGTATCTGGAAGAAGCCGTCGCCCTGCGCCATGAATTGCACAAAATACCGGAAATCGCCGGAAAGGAGTTCAAAACCTCCGCTCTCCTGCGGGAACGTCTGGGAGCCCTGCCCCTGAAAGTGCTCGATCCTTTTCTGGAAACGGATGTCGTGGCGCTCCTGAATGAAAACCGTCCCGGATGCAATGTGACTCTCCGCGCCGATATCGATGCGCTTCCCGTCACGGAAGAAAATGTATCGGACCATATCTCGGCGCATCCGGGAATGATGCATGCCTGCGGGCATGACGGGCATATGGCAATGCTTTACGGCGCGGCTCGGATTCTCTGCGATCTGCGGGACAGACTGCCGGGCTCCGTCAGAATTCTGTTCCAGCCGGGAGAGGAAATCGCGGCGCTGGCAAAACCGCTGATCGAAGCGGGGGCGGTGGATGTCCCGAAAATGGATTTCTGCGCGGCTCTGCATGGCTGGCCGAATGTAAAATACAATTGTATCTCCACCAGAACAGGCGCGGTCATGGCGGCAGCCGGATTCTTTTACCTGACCGTCACGGGACGCGGCGGACACGGCAGTATGCCGTCGAAGGCGCTGAACCCGATCAACGTCATTGCACGGATCGTGGACGCCCTGCGGAAAGAGTGTCCGGGGGAAGGAGTCTGCACAGTCTGCCACATCGACGGCGGGAGCAACACCAACATCATTCCCGCGACGGCAAAGATCGAAGGCACGGTGCGTTTTCTGACAGACGAGGTCGGTCAGGAGATCGAAAAGGTTTTCCGCAGTGTAGTGGAACGCATCTGCAGGGAAGAGGGAGCTGTCTGGGAGCTGGACTACACGGTGACTTACCCGGTGACGGCCAGCTCCGCCGAGGGTGCGGAACTGGCAAAGGCAACGACGGAAAAATATCTCGGAGACGGACGCTTCATTCCGATGGCGGAATCCTCGATGAGCAGCGAAGACTTTTCCTATTTTCTCCGGAGAAGCAGCGGGGTCTTCTGCCATCTGGGGCTGGGCGAACATACGGCGCTGCACAACAGCCGGTTTGAATTCGACGACAAAGTGTTGAAAACCGGCATGATCTTCCTTGCCGGCATTGCCGCCGACTATCTGATGTCCCGCAAAAAGTGATCCGCCTCTATGCTTCCGGCAACATTCGCGCCTTTGCCCTTGCAATGAGACCGTTTTTCATGTATATTGCCAAAGCACATAGCAGAAAGGGGGGTTCCGCCATGGAATCATTGAAAAATAAAAGTACATTCGTCTCCGATATGGACGGCGTAATCTACCACGGCAACAAGCTCCTGCCGGGGGCGCCCGATTTTGTAGACTGGCTGAACGAACACAAGAAGAAATTTCTCTTCCTGACCAACTCCAGCGAAAGAACGCCGCGCGAACTGGCGGAAAAGCTTTCCCGCCTCGGCATCCATGTCGATGAGAGCCATTTCTACACAAGCGCCCTGGCAACGGCGGATTTTCTTGCGAAACAGCATCCGGGATGCTCCGCATTCGTGATCGGCGAAGCGGGACTTTACAACGCTCTTTATGAAAAAGGGATTTCAATGAACGACTCCTCGCCGGACTATGTCGTGGTCGGGGAAACCCGCACTTACAGTCTGGAACGCATAGAGAAAGCGGTTCAGCTCGTCTTCAACGGAGCAAAACTCATCGGAACCAATCCTGATATGACGGGTCCGACGGAACACGGCATCGTGCCCGCCACGGGAGCGCTGATCTCTCCGATCGAGCTGGCTACACGCCGCAAGGCATACTTCGTCGGCAAGCCCAACCCGCTGATGATGCGCACGGGCCTGCGCCTGCTGGACGTCCATTCCGAGGACGCGGCCATCGTCGGCGACCGAATGGACACGGACATCATCGCCGGCATTGAATCCGGCCTCGACACGGTTCTCGTG
>DXVA01000346.1:3064-4784 GCA_019408975.1 Lentisphaeria bacterium
GATGATGCGCAGAGCGGTCAAACACCTGAACGCCATGTCGCGCGACACGGTCATCATCGGCGACCGCATGGACACGGATATCGTGGCGGGAATCGAGGCGGAAGTCGATACGGTTCTCGTGCTCAGCGGCGTGACGGCGATCCATGACCTGCCGCGTTTTCCATACCGCCCGCGCCACGTCATGCGCGGACTGGACGAACTCGTGGAGCAGCTCCGCAAATGAACCTTCTGCTGCTGACCGAATCCGACCGGATATCCGGTGATCTGTTTCAAGTCGCCGGGCGCCGCGCCGAACATATCAAATGCGTGCTCCGCGCCGTTCCCGGCGGTCACATCAAAGCGGGGCTTCTGGGAGGGAACATCGGGATCGCGGAGTTGCGGAAAGTGGAACGGAACTGCGTTGAACTTGTCTGCCCGGCGTTTGACCTTGCGCATCCGGAATCTTCGGAAATCGTTCCGGTGATCTCCCTGCCGCGTCCGCAGAGTTTCAAGAAGACGCTTCATTTCATTGCGTCCTCCGGCATAAAAAAAGCCTATTTCATCGCCTCGGCAAAAGTCGAGAAAAGTTACTGGAAGAGCGGCGTCATGGCTCCCGCCGCCATTGAAGAAGAACTGATTCTCGGCTTGGAACAGGGAGTCGACACCATTCTTCCTCAGCTGGAATTCCGTCGTTCTTTCCGTGATTTCATATCCGGTGGCGAACTGGCGGAGCTGTCGAAAGACGCGGAAAAGATCATCGCGCACCCCATGAACGATGCACCGCCCTGCCCCTGCGGAAGCCGGGGCGCGACATGGATTGCAATCGGGCCCGAAGGAGGTTACACCCCCGAAGAAGTCGAAGCATTCCTGCGCTCCGGTTATGCTCCGGTCACGCTCGGACGCCATATCCTGCGCGTGGAATTCGCCCTCGCCTATCTCTGCGGCAGGCTGAGCAGTTGAACGAAAACCCCGTTCACCGCCGTCATCTGCATACCGTATTTCTTCCGCAAACACAAGCTCCGGCAAAAACGTTCCGGAAACGGTCAGATATACCGCAACAGGGAAAGAGCCGACGGGGAGATTTCGCCTGCGGCGACCAACTTATGCAGTTGGATCGCAGCAGGTCAGCGACCTGCACCATACGATTTCGGTTTTTCGTCATTGGAGCGGCTTTCCGACACCCCGCGCACTCTGCACCGGGGTAATCCATTTTCCCGCTTGCATCTTCTTTTTTGAATGCTATATTATGTGCATATGCACACAATATAAGGAATTCATCATGGCGCGCACCAAAAAATGCAGACGTGTCTGCTGCCGCCCGGCGTGCAGGCGCTTTCAGGCGGCATCGGCAGAACGTTCCGTGGAGCTCCTGCTGGACGAACTGGAGGCAATGCGCCTTGTCGATCTGGAACAGATGGAACAGGGGAAAGCATCCGTCAGGATGGGGATTTCGCGCGGCACGATCCAGCGCCTGCTCTACTCCGGGCGCGGGAAAGTCGTCTCCGCGCTGGTTTCCGGTATGAATATTGTGATTCCGGACGGAGATTTTGAACCGCCGGAAGATTGCAGCCAGCACGCGCCGGCATGTCGTCACTGCTGCCGGCGCAATGAATCGTTTCAAACTCATAACACAGGAGAAAACAGTATGATCATCGCGGTAACATGTGAAAAAGAGGAAGTCTTCCAGCATTTCGGGCACACCCCGTCCTTTGCAATCTTCGAGATTCAGGACGGACTCATC
>DXVA01000347.1 GCA_019408975.1 Lentisphaeria bacterium
TTTCCTGAAATGAAGCTGATCGAAATAGACAATGCAGCCGTCTCCACCGAAGAGATGCTCCGGCAGGTCTCGGCGGCAGGCCCTGGATCGGTTGTCCTGTTTCACAGCTGGCTCAATAGAAAAGCGGTCAATGCGGGCTCCCTGCAATATCTGATGGACAATCTGGGGAACAAAGCTGACGTCCCGCTTTTCGTCATGCACAGTTCCATGCTGCCTTACGGCACGCTGGGCGGGAGCATGGAGTGCGGAAGTAAAACAGGAATCGCCGCCGCGGAGCAGACACTCCGCATTCTCGCCGGAGAAAAGGCGGAAGCAATTCCTCTGCAGGTCATTCCCGATCACGTCATCCTGAACAACGCCATGCTGCATTTTTATCGCATTCCAGACAAGTTCGTTCCAAAAAATGCGGTCGTTCTCGGCAGAGAAGACGATTTCTTTCTCCGGAACCGCGGGAAAATCTACGGGTTTCTGGTCGTGTTCTTCTGTATGATGATCGTCACCGCAGTCTCTTTATTTTTCATTGTCAGGCACAGACGTTTATTACGGCAGTTCAAAAGCATAGTTGCGAACCTGCCGGTCCATCTGATTATCGTGGACCAGGAGGAAAATCTCCTGCTACATACGGGAGACCCCGCTTCACGGATCAGGAAACTCAGCGACTACCCGCCGGAGCTCTACCCTTTTCTTCATGAACTCCTGAAAGACGTGCTGAAAAACAAATCTCCCCGCAAGGAGGAATACATCCTGAACGGAGTTCACCGCAGAGGCGATTTCACTTATCTCTCCAAAGCGGTCTTCGGGTGCCCCGCCATGCTCGGCGTGAGTATCGACGTAAATGAACTGTTCACGCTTTCGCAGAATAACAAGATTCTGAATGAGTGTTTCCAGGCGGTGATTCCGGACTTCAATGTCAACGCCTCCTTTGCAACCATCCTGCGGGTGTTCTGCGAACATTTCAAGGGTGACCGCTGTTATATTCTCCATTATGATCTGGAAGATGAAAATTACGGATTTGCCGAAACGATCGAAGAATATTGCGCGGACGGCACCATCCCCATGTTGAAGTCATTTCCCAGATTGCGCTTTTCCAAAGACGAACCATGGTTTCTCTCATTGAACAAGCATAAGGTGATCACTTTCGATATAGAAAAAGACAGGGAGCTCATGCATTATAAAGGGATATGGGAAAAGGCAATGCGCCAGGGCGATGTGAAAAAGCTTTACACGACTCCCATTTACCATAAAGGAAAGCTTTGGGGAAGCTGGGGACTCTCTTTTGAAAAAACAGGGACTTCGCTCTCGCTATCTTCCTCGCTGATGCAGGTGATTCCACATATCGCCAGCATGATAGAACTCATTCTGCTGCGCCAGATTCATATCACGGAGCTTTCAAACGCCCGTGACCAGGCACAGGCGGCGGCGCGAACCAAAAGCCGGTTCCTGGCAACCATGAGCCATGAACTGCGTACCCCGCTCAATGCGGTAATCGGCTTTTCGGAACTGCTTGCCGATACGCGGCTGACTCAGCGCGAGAGAGAGGAATACGTATCAGGAATCAATCTCGCAGGCAAAGCGCTCCTCAGCCTGATCAACGACATTCTGGATTTCTCCAAAATCGAAGCAGACCAGATGAAGGTCGTTCCCGCTCCGACGGACCTGCATAAAATATTCCGGGAACTGGAAGCAGTATTCAAGCAGGCGGCTCAGGCCAAGAGACTCGCATTGAGTTTTGAATATCCGGCGGGACTCCCGCAGCTGCTTCTTGATGAACTGCGAGTGAGGCAGATTTTGTTCAACCTGATTGGAAATGCGATCAAATACACACAGCACGGTTCCGTTTCCGTTACAGCCGAATACCGGGAAAACCGTTTGTCGATTTCGGTTGCCGATACGGGAATCGGGATTGAAGAATCGGCAAGAGAAAAGATTTTTGAACCGTTCGTGCAGCAGGACGCGGTCCGGGATTCCAAGGTCTTCAAAGGAACCGGGCTCGGCCTTGCAATCGCCGGAAAACTGGCGGAATGCATGAACGGGAAACTCTCCCTGGAAAGTGAAACAGGGAAAGGCTCGACCTTTACTTTGACTCTCGATCAGGTCATCGCGTTTGAACAGAAAGAGGAGAAAAACGGCACTCCTGCCGCCGGGCACCGTATTTCCCGGCTTCCGAAGATTCTTCTGGTCGATGATATTCCGCTGAACCTCAAAGTCCTGGAAGCAATGTTCAAGAAAATCCGGATTCCGGTAATGAAAGCCTCCTCCGCAAAAGAGGCGCTCCATATCATGCACTCCTGTCCGGTGGATATTGTGTTTTCCGATATGTGGATGCCGGAAATCAACGGGAGAGAACTGGCGGAACGCATTCATGCGAACCCCGTTTTCGCCGGCGTCAAAGTCGTCGTGATTACGGCAGATATTGAATTCAGGGACCTGAAACCCGGAGAATTCGATGCGGTACTCCTGAAACCTGTCACGCTGGAACGACTGAATTCCGTTCTGCAGAAACTGACATGACTGCCGCCGCTCCGGAACTGAAACGCCGCGGAACAAACCTCCTTCAGCAGAAGCATTGAATCCGCGGCTCCCTTGCCATGTGCCATTCCATGAGAAGAACGGCGCTCATATGCATCGGCTCTCCGTTATCTGTCGCCTGTGGTGGCAACCAGCGTTCCACCTGTTTCGGCGTGCTTGCGCAGAATATCGCGTTTGATCTTGCCGGCATAGGATTTCGGCAGGCTCTTGACAAACTCGATCTCGCGCGGATATTTGTAAGGAGCAGTCAGCTCCTTTGTGTGGCGCTGGATGTCCCGGACCAGCGATTCCGTAGGATCAAACTCCGATTTCAGCACGATATACGCTTTAATGCGCGAACCGCGGAGCGGGTCGGGAGCGCCGACAACGGCAACCTCCTGCACGGACGGATGCTGCATGATCACTTCCTCGACTTCCTGCGGACTGATGCGGTAACCGGAACTCTTGATGATGTCGTCGTTGCGGCCGACGAACCAGAAATAGCCGTCTTCGTCACGCCATGCCTTGTCGCCGGTATAGTAATAGCCATTGACAAAACTCTTCTGGTTCTCCTCCTCGCAATTCACGTAACCGTCCATCAGCCCGACCGGACGCCCGTTCTTCAGGTTCAGGGCAATGCGCCCGTTTTCACCGTCAGGCACCGGGTTGCCGTCGTCATCATGAAGCTCGAGTTCCCAGCCGGGAGACGCTTTGCCCATCGAACCGGGCTTGACGGTCTCTCCTTTGAACGTCGCAATCATGCAGACGGTTTCGGTCTGCCCGTAGCCTTCCCGGATCGGAATGCCCGTTCCCTCGCGCCAGAGACGCGAAGTTTCGGTATGGAGCGCTTCGCCGGCGGCGGTGCAGTTCTTCAGGTATTTGAAGTCAAAACGTGTCAGGTCATGCAGCACCAGCATACGGTAGACCGTCGGAGGCGCGCAAAAGGAGGTGATCTCGTATTTTTCGAGAACGGGGAGCAGCTCCTCCGCATGGAATTTGCCGCGCACATCGAAAATGAAGACACACGCGCCTGCGATCCACTGACCGAAGTAATTGCCCCAGATATTCTTGCCCCAGCCGGTATCGGATACGGTAAAATGCACGTCGCAGGGACCGAGTCCGTGCCAGAGCTCCGCGGTAATGCTGTGCCCGATCGGATAGGCATAATTATGGAGAACCAGTTTCGGTACCTTGCTGGTGCCGGAAGTGAACAGCATCAGCATCGGATCACTGGATTTGCTCTTGAAGGGAAACGGATTCATTACACGGTGACGCGAGAGAGCGGTCGTATTGCGGATTTCCTTGAAATAGGAAACCCATCCGCCGCGCTCCTCTCCGCCGACCAGAACCCGTTTGGAAAGACTCGGGCAGTCATCGAAAATCTCATCGACCTTTTCCGCATTCTCCGGGTCGGCAATCACCATTTTGAAACGCCCGAACTGAATACGCTGGCGGATATCGTTCGGCGTCAGCAGAACCGGAGACGGGCACTGTATCGCACCGAGTTTGATCAATGCCAGCGAAAAAATCCACCATTCCGGGATACGCGGCAGGAGCAGAAAAACACGGTCGCCGCGGGTAATGCCGTTTTTAATCAGGAGATTTGCCGCCTGATTGGAGAGTTTGGAGAGGTCGTGAAATGTGAATTTCTTCTCCTCGCCATGCTGATTCACCCAGATCATCGCAAGTCTATTGCGATCCTCTTTTCCAATCTTATCCACCACATCGAAAGCAAAATTGTAATACTCCGGAGCAGCCAGCGGATAGTTTCCGCGGTGAGCAGTTTTACAGCATGTTTCCCCTGCCTGGGCTCCAGATTCCTTTTTGGCATTCATAAAAAAATCATCCTTCTACAATTTTTTAACCAATTACTATATCTGAATATAAAATAACTCCAAAAACGGTAAAATACAATCCCGCCGCAAAAGAATAGTGTCAGTAAAATGCAACCAGCTGGTCGTGTACAGCACGAAATCTCCGAGGTTATGCACTGTTCCGGCGGCTCTCGCACCTTTGGTGCTCGTCCGGCAGCGGGTGGAACCGCCGGGGGGGGAAGGATATGAGGGCTCCGCGGCAACTGAGAGTCGCCTGCACCGCGGCAAAACAAGTTTGCCGTCTTGATAAGAATATCATGGTGCAGGTGCATCGCATCTGCCGCGATCCAACTGCGTAAGTTGGTCGCCGCAGGCGAAATCCCACGCCGGAGCGGTCCAATCCGCTCAAGGGCGAGAACTTGATTTATC
>DXVA01000348.1:0-1824 GCA_019408975.1 Lentisphaeria bacterium
ATTATTGTATATTAGATTATACAATAAAATATTGAGATTGTCAAGACCCTGAAATGAAAAAAACAGAAAAATTCTCTGCCGTTACCGCCTTTTGGATACTTCCGCCAAAAGACATGCAAAAAAATCCGGAAAAGCATTGGAGAATTTTGCCGGAACATGCTACGGTATATGAAAAATCATTCTTGAAAACAGTAAGGAATCAGCAATGAAGTTCTGCATTATCGGCTCGCGCGGTCATATCGGTTATGTGTTTCAAAGCATCGGGAAAGTCCCGGGAATCACTCTTGACGGCATTTCATCCGGATGCGGGGACGATCCGGCGCGTCTGCTGAAGATTTCGGAAGACGCCGGATTCATGCCGGAGCTCTACTCCGACTGGCGGCAGATGCTGGACCGGCTCTCCCCCGATCTTGTCGCGGTGGACGGCCCGTTCGACAGCCATGCCGAAATGGCGGCGTATGCGCTGGAACGCGGCATTCACGTATTCTGCGAAAAACCGATTGCCCTGACCTTGGCGGATCTGGACAAAATCATCGCGGCGCAGAAACATTCCGGCGCCCGCATCGTTTCAATGGTGGGACTGCGCTATCAGGCGGATTTTCAATATGCCCTGCAGCTGGTTCGCGCCGGAGCGGTCGGCAAAGTCAAAATGGTCAGGGCGCAGAAATCCTATCGTCTCGGTACACGCCCGGAATACTACCGGCGCAGAGAGACCTACGGCGGAACAATCCCGTGGGTCGGAAGCCACGCGATCGACTGGATCATGGCATTTTCCGGAAGCGCTTTCCGGCAGGTGTATGCCACACAGACTGCCGAAGACAATTTCGGGCTCGGCGATCTGGAAATCGCCTGCCAGTGCATGTTCGTCATGAAAAACGGCGTGCAGGGACAGGCTTCGATTGATTTCCTGCGTCCCGCCGCGGCGCCGTCGCACGGTGACGACCGGGTCCGGGTGGCGGGAACCGAAGGCATACTGGAAGTCATCGGAGGCAAAGTGATTCTGATCGGCAAAGACGGCAGGCAGGAGCTCTCCGTCCCCCCGCCGGAGCGGGATCTGTTCTCCGACTTTGCAAACAGCCTGACGGGACAAAACCGGTGTCTCGTCACGGAATCCGAAACCTTCGAGCTGACCCGTGCGTGCCTGCTGGCAAGGGAGTCCGCCGATACAGGAAAGGTCATTGCATTCTGAAAAAGATTACCGTTCCCCGCAGACTGCGTTCCGCGACTTGAAAAAACGGCAGGGACAAGATATATTCCCGCTTTCCAACATGAAACGGGAAGTGCCATGACAGTCAACAGTTATCTTACGGAACAGGAAAAATCAATTCTGGAACATGCGGTGATCGGAATCGCGGGCGCAGGAGGGCTCGGCTCCAACTGCGCAATGCACCTGGTTCGCAGCGGCATCGGAAAATTTGTCATTGCAGACTTCGACACGGTCAGCGCGGGCAATCTGAACCGACAGTTTTTCTTTACGGATCAGATCGGACAACTCAAAGTGGAGGCTCTTGCGGAAAACCTGCGCAGGATCGAACCGTCTCTGGAATTGGAACTGCATTCATGCCGCCTGACCGCGGAAAATATGCCCGGTATCTTCTCAGGCTGTGATATCGTTGTGGAATGTTTCGACGATCCCGATTCCAAAATGACATTGATCCGCCTCATGTCCGAAAACGGCAGAACGGTCGTTGCGGCAAGCGGAATTGCGGGCTGGGGGAAAAGCGGAGACATCGCACTGCGCAAAGTCGGCGGAAACTGCTATCTTGTCGGCGACCTCTCCTCCGGCATCGCCGAAAACCTGCCGCCGTTCTCCCCGCGGGTCGG
>DXVA01000348.1:1834-4734 GCA_019408975.1 Lentisphaeria bacterium
CAATCCTGCTGGGAGTGGAGCCGTAACATCATGCTGTGCAAACTGATCCATTTCTCCGATACCCATGAAATCGCCACACTGGAACACTGGCACGCCTGTTTCGACAAGCGCCTCATCGGTTTTCTCAACAGCAATGTCATACGCAAGTCACGCTATGACAGGACACTGATCGCGCCCGCAGTCGAAATGATGCTGGCGGAAAAACCGGACGCCATCCTGTTCACCGGCGACGCCACAAGCTGCGGGCAGCCCGGAGAATTCGCACGGGTTCTACCGCTTTTCGCCCCCCTGCTGAAAAGTTCCGTGCCGTTCATCTACACTCCGGGAAACCATGACGCCTACGTGAAGGACCGCGCATGCAAAGAGGCTCTCCGGCAGTTCTGCCTTGCCATGACCCGAGGTCAATATGAACCGGCGGATTATCCATATGTCACCGAGTTGGAACACTTCCGCATTGTCGCGTTGAACTGTTCGCGCCCGACTCTGCCGGTTTCCTCCTGCGGCTACATGCCGAAAAAGACGAAAGAGTTCCTGAAACGGGAGGCGGAACGACTCAAGACAAAGCCCCTGATCTGCGCCGGGCACTTCCCCATTCTGGAACGAATGCCGGTCCGCCGCGCACGTCACCGCCTGTACGGGGGAGCCGTCGCCGCGGAAATGATCCGCGACGGAGTCATCGACCTCTCGCTCTGCGGGCACGTCCACAAACCCTATGAGTTTTTGAACGCCTCCGGGCGCGGCGAGATCTCCGCCGGTTCCCTGACAAAATACGGTTTCTACTCCCGCATTCTTTATGACACGGAACGCGACACCTTCACTCTGGAACGTGTCCCCGTGAAAAATGGTTAAACATTCCGGTCTCCGTTCAGTCTTTTGCATCTTTTTCCTCTTTCCGACTGGCAGGAAGTCCTTTCCGGATATAAATTAAAAGCGAATTCAGATCTTATAGAAATAAGGAATCCCATGATGAATGACAGACTAAAAAAGCTTCTGAGCGAAAAGACGGTGATCTTCGATGGAGCGATCGGCACCGAAATTTATAAGAAAAACTTCTTCGTCAACACCTCTTATGAAAGTCTCTGCCTGAACAACCCCAAGGTCATCCGGGAAATTCACCAGTCCTACAAGGACGCGGGGGCGGAGGTTCTGACCACCAACTCGTTCGGGGCGAACTTCAATACTCTGAACAAGTTCCTGCTGGGAGACAAGGTGAACGAGATCAACCGCGCAGCGGTCAGGATCGCGAAAGAGGTCGCCGGCGAAGAACTGCTTGTGGCGGCATCCGTCGGTCCCGCGGGCGATATCCCCGACGGAAGCGCGTGGGACGTCAACCGGATCGCCGCGATCCTCATGGAACAGATAGCGGCGCTTGCCGCGGAGGAACCGGATTTCATTCTCTTTGAATCCCTCGGAGGCGCACGCGATCTTCAGGCGGCGCTCCTCGCAATGGAAATGTGCCCCGATATGCCGTTCGTGACGAGCTTCGCGCTCAACCGTGATGCGGAGTCCAGAACCGGAGACTCTCCGGCGCGTCTTCTGACCATCATCGATGAAGCCAAGTCCAAACCGGTCGCAGTCGGCCTCAACTGCGGGATCGGCCCGGAGGGAATGCTCAACGCATTGGAAATCCTGATGCCGCTCTGCCATCTCCCGGTCATTGCACAGCCGAATGCGGGATGCCCCAAGAGTGTGGACAACCGCATGATTTACATGTGCAGCCCCGAATATTTCACAACGTATGCAATGCGTTTCGCCGCGCTTGGCGTTCACGGCGTCGGCGGATGCTGCGGGACAGGGCCCGAACATATCAGGGACATGGCACGGAGCATCAATCCGATGAACAAGGCGGCGCATAACACTGGCAGGCTCGTCGTCTCGGAGGCGGCGCTGCCGGAAAAGACGCCCGTCCCGATGAAGGAAAAATCCCGTTTCGCCGCAAAACTCGCCGCGGGGCAATGGGTTACGAACGTGGAAATCGTCCCCCCGCAGGGATATCTTCTTGAAAAGACCATCGAAAAGGCGAAACAGTGCCGGGACGCCGGATTCGATGCGATCAATATTCCGGACGGGCCGCGCGCAAGTTCACGCGTATCTCCGCTGGTAACGGCATTCAAGATCCAGTCGGAAGCCGGAATCGAAGCGATCCTGCACTTCTGCTGCCGCGACAAAAACCTGATCGGGATGCAGGCGGATCTGCTGGGCTGTGCCGCAATGGGAATTCATAACATCCTGTTCATCACGGGCGACCCGCCGAAGCTTGGCGACTACCCGTTCGCGTCCGGCGTATTCGATATGGATTCCATCGGCATGGCACGGATTCAAAGCCGCCTGAACCGAGGGATCGACCTCGGCGGAAAGGCGATTGACACAGTCACGCAGACGCTGATCGGAGTCGGCGCAGACCCCAATGCAATCGACATGAAGCGGGAAATCCGCAGGACACGCGAAAAGATTGAAGCGGGTGCCGAATTCCTGATTACCCAGCCGGTATTCGATACTGAGCCCCTGCTCCGCTTCATTGAGGCTGTTCCCGGGCTTTCCGAACTGCCCGTCATAGCCGGAATCTGGCCGCTCGCCAGCTATCGCAACGCCGAGTTCATGCGCAACGAAGTCCCCGGCGTGATCGTCCCGGATTCCATTATGGAACGTATGGCAAAAGGCAAGACCAAAGAGGAACAGCGTGCCGAGGGAATCCGTATTGCACGGGAAGCCGTGGCTTCGATCCGCGATAAAGTCGCCGGCGTTCAGGTCAGCGCCCCCTTCGGCAATGTCCAGACGGCAATCGCAGTCATCCGGAAAGCGTGAGGAATAGATTGCGAGATTGCGAGATTGCGAGATTGCGAAGTTGCGAGATTGCGAGATTGCGAAGTTGCGAGATTGCGAGATTGCGAAGTTGCGAG
>DXVA01000349.1 GCA_019408975.1 Lentisphaeria bacterium
GTTCCCCATGTGAGGAAGGCGGAAAGCGTTGCCGCTCAATATCCGGTCTGGTCGGATTTGAAAGGAAATCTGATCTACGGACTTCTGTTCAAGGATGAAGCGTCCCTGAAAATACTCCGGAAAAACAAGGCGGAAACTTCGACGATTTTAAGTATCGTCCCCGCACCGGAGAAGGATCTGCCGCCGGAAATACGGATTCTGCGGTCCTCCGGCAACCGCACGCTGGATGTTCTTGCCGAGCGTCAGCTTGCGATTTATGCGGCGACTGCCGGATTGAAAAAGGAAAATCTTTTTCTGGTGACATGGAATCGCCCGGTCATCAAAAAGGAGGCTGAAAAATGATTCCGATTTCTGAACTTCATATCTTTTACGTTTACATCTTCTTCTGGCTGTCTGCACTTGTGGTTCTGTGGATACGGCAGGAGATGCGCCAGCGCAAAGCTTACGACTGGTCCGTGGTGAAGGAACGTCTCTATTTCTGCGACAGCTGCCATCTTTCCTTTCTTGCCCAGCATGACAGCGAGAACGTGACCCGCTGCCCTCGCTGCAATGAGCTCTGCTTTATCCGCAAACGGAAACGTTTTTAACGGGGTGTCAGAACAGGTCCGGTGTGTGCGGTATGTGTTCCGCACCGGCGGAATGTTCCCGTATCCACGCCATCAGGGTAAAAATAATATGTTCGATTTGAGCCTCTGTCAAAGGCTTTCCCGCCGCGATTCGGTGCCATTTCTGAAGACAGCCGCGGCAGCAGCACCCGGTGGCATGCTGCGCAATGAAGCAGGGATGCCCTCGCATGGGTGTCTGCCTGCCGTCATTGGGCGGATCGGCGGGCGCGAGGCGTTTCAATATGAAATTACGGCATTGATGCTCCACGCCGTCCATTCCCTTTTCCGCGATGATCCGCAGTTCCGCCTCCCGGAGCCTGAAGCGGGAACGGAATTTCGATTCCGCCAGGCGCTTCCTCAAATCCTGCCATTCCGATTCTCTGTCCATGATCTTTCTGCTGTGATGTGCCGGAGTTTTTTTGCTGTTGTAATATAACTTCCGGATGCGGAATTGCAAAAATCCGGAACCGTGGTATGTTACCCTCCTTGAAAACGGGAGATGCTGTCATGTCATTGAAGATTGTATTGCTGGTGGTTGCGGCGGGGGGAGCCGGGACATTCCTGCGCTGCCTGATCGTCAGGGCTTTTCCTTTGTCCATGCTTCCCTGGGGCACTCTTACGGTCAATGTGACTGGAAGTTTCCTTGCCGGACTGCTGTTTGTGCTGATGAAACAGCGATTTCCCTCGCTGGAACCCTATGCGCCGGTATTCCTGATCGGTTTTCTCGGAGCATTCACGACTTTTTCCACGTTTGCGCTGGAAAGCGCCAATATGCTGGTTGCCGGAGAATACGGACGCGCCGCATTGAACATCCTGATTCAGAATGCGTCCGGCATTGCCGCTGTTTTCTGCGGAATCTGCGCCGGACGTCTGATCTGAATTCAAATAATTGTATAAGCGCCGTCGGCAACGACATTTGCTCCGATTACGAATGATGCGTCGTCGCTTGCAAGAAACAGAACGACTTTTGCAATTTCTTCCGGCCTGCCGAAACGTTTCAGCGGCTGAAGTGCGAGAAAACCCTGCATCCCTTTGTCATGGTCGCCTGTCCCTGCCGCGCCGTCATGCAGACCGGGCGTTTCCGTTGTCCCCGGGGCAACGGCATTGACCCGGATCTGATAAGGCAGCAGCGCGATTGCCGCCGCGCGCGTCATGGAAGCAATTCCGCCTTTCGAGGCATGATAGGCGAGGTAGCCGGGAGAGCCGACAATCGCGAATGAGGACGAAAAATTGACGATGCTGCCGCCGTGTCCCTGCCGGATCATGATTTTTGCCGCATCCCGCATGAAGATGAAAGTCCCGGTCAGGTTGGTGCGGATCACGTTGTCGAATTCTTCGGTGGTCGTTTCAAGAAGCGTCTTGTTGAACTGCGTCGCCGCGTCGTTGACCAGAATATCCAGCTGTCCGTAAAGTTCAATTGCCTTGTCGAGAGTATGCCGGATATCGTTTTCTTTTGAAACATCGCACAGGGAAAATGCCGCATTGCCGGATTGTTCCTCAATTTTTCTGACGGCTTTTTCTCCGGCTTCCCGGTCGATATCCGCAATTAAAACATTTGCACCTTCCTGGGCGAAAAGTTCCGCGACCGCATATCCGATGCCTTTGGCGCCGCCGCTTATGACTGCCGTTTTACCTTTCAGTTTCATTTTTTCCTGCCTTTCCGTCTCAATGTTACGACTGCTGCAATCAGCGCCAGCAGATAAAATATCCATGACGCATGCATGGCGCGTTCTATACCGAAATGTGCGCCGAATTGTCCGATGCCGAGGAAAAACACGCCGGCGAAACCCCATGTCCCGCCGACGATCAGCGCCATTCTGGAACTGAGCCCGGGACCGTTCGGCGCATTGCGCGAAAGAGCGACCAGAAGCGGATACCCCGAACTTGCCAGGAGCCCTGCGAACAATACCAGAAGACATGCGGCACTATTCTGCAGAATCGAAAAATATACGGCTACAGCCGGCACGCCGAACAGCAGTCCGCCGAAAATGAACCATTGCGGTTTGTATTTTTTCACCAGAAAACCAATGGCGATGGAACCTGTTGCGGAGCCGATCCCGAACATCATGGCGCTGAATCCGCCGAAAGACAGCGGGAAGCCGAGCTTGTTCAGCAGAGTCGGCAGAAGCATCTGGATGGTGACGGTTCCCGTGTTCAGGAAAAACGCGATCACAAGCAGGCTGCGGAAACTCCACGGGGCGGAAAGGTCTTCCGCATTTTTCGCATCCTTGCCTGCCGGGCGGTCCAGCGCAAGCCTGACATGTGAGACTCTTAATGCAATCAGCAGAACGGCGATAAACGGAATCAGCCAGAACAGCCCTTTCAGTCCATGCCCGCCGACGAGAGTCGCGCTGAGCCACGGACCGATACAGGAACCGAGGAAGCCGCCTGTCATAAATGCCGGAGTGCTGACCGTCGGTGCGATTCTGCCGATATTCTGGATTCCGCGCAGTCCTGCCGGATGTACGATTGCGACGCCTGCGCCGACAGTCAGCATGATCAGGCAGAGAACCGGAACCGGTGTTGAGGAGGGCAGGGCGCCGAGCAGCAGAATCAGCCCCGCCATCAGCAGCCCGATGCTGATCAGCCGTGGATTGCGCGTGTTCCGGTCGAGAAGCGCCACGGGTATCTGCATCATGTTGCATCCGATGCTCATGCTGGTCAGGATAAAAACTCCCATTCCAAGGTCAAGATGAAAATATTTGAGCGCAACAGGCAGGAATCCGGGCAGGAGCCCGCCCATCATGTCCGCCATGAAATGCGCCGAGGCAAGCGCCGTCATCTGAGCGCCGGAGGAGTATAATACATTTGGTATTGCTGTCTGTTTCTTCATGGTGCATATAAAATACAGCGGAAAACTTTTTTTGCAATGTCGGAAGGCTTTTTTATTGAAGTTCCATCGCCGGAGCTGCACGGGCACAGAAAGATTCTGCGGATTTTCCGGATGATTCTACGCTTCGAAAAAAAGATTGAATCGGAATTGAAAAAATCCTTTTTACAAGTAAGTTACCTTGAAAAAAAGGGGATGTCCAATGAAATACATCGGAGCACATGTTTCCATCGCGGGCGGAGTTGAAAACGCCCCGCTGAACGCCGCGGCAATCGGAGCGAAAGCATTCGCCATGTTTACGAAAAACCAGCGCCAGTGGGCCAGCCCGCCGCTGACACAGGAAGCGATTGCCGCATTCAAAGACAACTGCAGAAAATACGGTTTTTCTGCGGAACATATTCTGCCGCACGATGGCTATCTGATCAATCTGGGGAATCCTGATCCGGCAAAGCGGGCACAGTCACTGAAGGCTTTTACGGATGAGATGACACGCTGTATGCAGCTGGGACTGGACCGCCTGAATTTTCACCCGGGCAGCCATCTGCGTGAAATCCCGGAAGATGATTGCCTGAAACTGATTGCGGAGTCCGTGAATGCGGCATTGTCTGAAACGGAGGGAGTGACCGCTGTAATTGAAAATACTGCGGGGCAGGGGAGCAATCTCGGGTATTCCTTTGAACAGATTGCCCGTATCATAGAGCTGATTGAGGATACGTCCCGTGTCGGGGTCTGCATTGACACCTGTCATTCCTTTGCCGCCGGTTACGACCTGAAAAACGAGGAAGGATACGAACAGACGATGAGTGCGTTTGAGCGCATAATCGGTTTCCGGTTCCTGCACGGAGTCCATCTGAACGATTCCAAGAGCGTCCTCGGCGGGCATCTTGACCGTCATAACAGTATCGGCAAAGGGGAATTGGGACTGGAACCCTTCAGGCGTTTGATGAATGACAGTCGTTTCGATGATATTCCAATGGTTCTTGAGACGATAGACGAGGCTTTGTGGCCGGAGGAGATCAAGCTTCTCTATTCTTTTGTCGGAGAGTGATTTCTTTCAAGAAACGCATTTATACTGGTGCACAGGTTTCGATTTGCCGGGATATGGAGACGGTATTTCTGCAATATCCGCCTCCGTTTTCTGTTTTCGTGAAAAAAAGTCTGATTTTCTATTGAATTTGATTTGCTTTTCTGAATTTTGACCGTATAGTAAAGCCCTATCAAAGAATGGGGCTGTAGCTCAGTTGGCTAGAGCGATACGTTCGCATCGTATAGGTC
>DXVA01000035.1 GCA_019408975.1 Lentisphaeria bacterium
TGATGGTACAGTATGCACGCCAGTCATCCACGCATACGAACGCGTCCGGGCATTCCGCCCCCTGGAACATAGGTTCCAGGCAAGGAAGATAATCTGCAACACTGATCTCCTTTTCCAGCATCCCGTTAAAAGACGGACGCTGCCAGACCGCACAATATTTCCGTTCAAAAGGCAGATTCAGTTCCTTGAGCGCCACTCGAAACGCATAATAGCGTTCCAGTGAAATCGGCATGTCGATTTCATTGGTAACGAAACCGATCCGGCGGTATCCCGCACGTTTCAGGTTCTCCACCGCCTGATAGCAGAAACTGCTGTTATCGCCTTTGACGCAATGCCCGTCAAGGTCCGGATGCCGGTATTGAATCGCCACATTCGGAAGCGGCTCGATCCAGCGCCGGTAGAATTCCGGAGTCACCGGGCCGTGAAAGACGATCCCTGCAACATCATTGTTCGAAAGACACGGCGGCGGCATCCAATCCGGCCCGATATGGGAAATCAGCAGATTGTAACCGTTTGGATTGCAGACCTTCGTGATTCCGTTGATCATCGGTCCATAAGTCGCCGGATCGAAGAAGACATCGCGCGGCAGTGCCGTCGCAAAAGAGAGAAACACGATCTGCCGCCTGGAAACAACCGCCTCGGGCCGCTCCTCCGGCATCGTGACAAACGTCCCGCTTCCCCTCACCTTGCGCAGCAGTCCGGCACGGACAAGATTATCCAGCGCAATACGCACGGAACCACGGCTGATGGAATAACGCTCCGCAAGAACTGTCTCGGGACATATCTTGCTTCCCGGCGCCAGGCGTCCGTTTGTAATATCCGCACGCAGTTCCGCTTCCAGCGGCTCGTAAGCCGGCCCTGAATGCAATGGAGTGAATTCCGCCATAAGACACCTGAATAAAGTTGTTCAAAATTTGTTCTATAATTGATTATACAACATTTTTGTTTTTTGTCAAGACCTATTTTGCAAAAAAACTTATTTTTAATTGAAATATGGCTTCGCGCCGCAAAATATGGAGAGTGGCAACAGTTGAACCTGCTTTTTGAAGAAGCGCATGGCACAGGGCATTTTGCCTCTGCCGGTCCGGCGGAGAAAAGACAGGCAGATTCAGCACCGTCCTTTCAGGACTGAACCTGCCGGAGATCAGCAGCCCCGGAATATCTCAATCGTCGTTCAGGTCTTTCAGGATGTCGGCAAAGACATTCGCCATATCTTCCTCCGAAACCGTCTTGAAATATTCATCCAGCTTCGGTTTTTCGACATAATCGTCGGGGAGGTCGCGCAGGAACGGCGACGGGAGCTGGCGCACAAACTCATGATATTTGAAGCGCTCCGCGGAATAGGTCATGAACAGGTATTCGCGCGCACGTGTGATCGCGACATAGAAAAGGCGGCGCTCCTCGTCCTCGGAATTTTCCATAAGAGAACGTTCGTGCGGGAAAAGCCCGTGCTCCATGCCGACCAGAAACACGCAGGGAAACTCCAATCCCTTCGAAGCGTGGACCGTCGTCATGATCGGCGCATCGCGGTCCTCGTCATCATCCGTCCGGTCATTGTCATCCATCAGCGAATAGGATTCCATGAACTCGGCAAGAGTGCACGCCCCGCCGCGCGACGCCTCGAAAGACCCCATGTAGTTCGTAAACTCAAGGATGTTCTCACGGCGTTTCTCGGCGTCTTTGATATCTTTGTAGATTCTCTGGAGCCCATTCAGATAACCGATCCGGTCCAGGTAATCCTGCGCATGAAACGCCAGATTTCCCTTTTCGGCAAATATTTCCCTGAACTGTTCCACGCATTCGGAAAAGGCACGGGCGGACGCAGCGGCAGCTTTGGAAATCCGGGAAAGATACTCCTCCGACCCGAGCAGAGTCAGAAGCGGTTTATGAGTATGCTTCTGCAAATCGCGCAGAGTAAGGATCGCCTTGTCTCCAAGCCCGCGCGGAGGCACGGACAGCACCCGCAGAAGGCTCTGGTCGTCCCGTGCATTCACGATCAGCTTCAGATACGCCGCCGCATCCTTGACCTCTTTCCGCTGGAAGAACTCCTGCCCCCCGATGATCTTCGGGCGGATGCCGCGCCGCCGGAACTCCTGTTCGAAAAGACGCGACAGATAGTTGGAGCGGTAAAGAATCGCAAAGTCCGAATAACTCATCTCCGGGTTGCGCGCGATCATATCCTCGATCGCATCCGCGACGAACTGCGCTTCCGCCTCTCCGTTGCGGAGCCGGAAGACTTTCACCATCTCCCCCTGCCCTTTCGCGGACCAGAGATTCTTCTCGTAACGCATGTCGTTTTTGGCGATGACCGCGTTGGCTGTGTTCAGGATCGTGTTTGTCGAACGGTAGTTCTGTTCAAGTTTGATCTCTTTCGCGCCGGGGAAATAATTCGGGAAGTCAAGGATGTTGGACACTACGGCGCCGCGCCAGGAATAAATGCTCTGGTCATCGTCGCCGACCACGCAGATGTTCATGTTCTTTCCGGCAAGGAGGCGCAGAATGCGGAACTGCGCAAGGTTGGTGTCCTGATACTCGTCCACCAGCAGATAGCGGTAAGTCTCCTGATAACGTTTCAGGGCTTCGGGGTGTTCCTCGAAAATTTTGAGGGTCAGCAGAAGCATGTCGTCGAAATCCAGCGTATTCTGGAGCTCCAGCATCTGCTGGTAACGCTCGTAAATCTTTGCAAAGGCGGCGCGGTCCGTGTAGGAGTCGCCGTCTTCGGCAAGCGCATCGGCAGGCCATTTGATCTGGTTCTTCATCCTGCCGATGTAGGAAAGAGCGTCCGGCGTGCTGATCTCATCTTTGGAATAGCCGAGCTCCGCCGCCGCCTGCCGGATCATGCTGGACTGATCGGCGTCGTCGGAAATGCTGAAATTCGAGTTGTAATTTCCCGCAAGATGAATGTCCCGGTGAAGCACGCGCGCGCAGAATGAATGAAACGTTCCCAGCGTCACCAGTTTGGAAAGGGACGGTGGGACAAGGGTATTGAGACGCTCCCGCATTTCCCGTGCTGCCTTGTTGGTAAACGTCACGCCGAGAATCGACGAGGGTGCGACTCCCTGTTCGATCATATAGGCAATGCGGCAGGTGATGACGCGGGTCTTGCCCGTGCCGGCACCGGCGAGCACCAGCAGCGGCCCCTCGATCGTCGAAGCCGCCTCTTTCTGCTCCGGGTTCAGAGTATCAATGACTTACATGGTTCCGTGTCCGTCCACAGTCAGACTGCGGCATCCGCTACTGCGAGTTCATATTTTTTGCCGTTCCAGACCGCCGCAGCCGCCGTGACGGGTTTCTCGAATCCGGCAAACACGCCGCCGGAAATCATGTATTCACAGACATCGTCGGCATGTTCCACATTGAAAGCCTCGTCAAGGTTGTGCTTGCAGGGCGCGTTTTTCTCGTATGTGGAAACATAGAACATCCTGCCGGGGGCAAGTTCAAACTCGCGCACAAGCACGGCGTCCCTGCGGACAATGCCGAGTGTCGCAACTTTCCTGACCGCATCGACAGCGGCGCAGATGCGCGGAGTGGAAAGCGAATCCTTTTCGTAGTCCATTGCGAGAAGAACCAGTGCCATGGCGTCGCGCACCGGCATTCCCATGGCGATTTTTTCGATCACGGGATCGGTCTGCGAGCCGTTCGTGGCAAGGGCAATGGAACCGGAAAGCCGGACTGCGTTATAGGCAATATAAGGGCTTCTGGCAAGGTCGGACTCGTGTCCGCGCCTCGGCATGATCGCAACGGTCTCCCCGTTAAGCTGTGCCGTTCTGTTCGGGAACGAGCGGGAAGACACCCGGTAAGCTGCTGTTACATTTCCGTTCGGGGTCATGCCCGCCGCGACGATTCTGCCGATATACATGAGTCTGTCCTTTCTTTGAATGTTGAAAATAACCAGGAAATATATCTCCCCTGCCGGAAAGTTTCAAGGGAAAAAGCGAACGATGAAAGACGAATCGGCAGGATAATCATTGCCAAACATTTATTTTCCTTCAAAATCCTTTTCACGCCTTGACTTTCCCGCCGAAGCAAATTACTATTACGAAAGAGGATCATACGCACGTTCATTTTGAGGGAGATGAAATGCCTGTATCGAAAGTCTACACCATTCCGGCGCTGAAACGTCTGCCGGCTTACCTGCGCGAGCTCCGCGTCCTGCACGGCAAAGGGGAAAGAAGCGTCGCCAGCCCCGGGCTCGCAGAAGCGCTCCATCTGGACTCCATGACCGTCCGCAAGGATCTGGAAATGATCGGAGTCGCGGGGCTTACCGGCGTGGGATATCCCATCGAAAAGCTGATCGACGGCATCGAAACGTTTCTCGGCTGGAAAAACACCTCGGATGTGTTTCTGGCGGGAACCGGCGAAATCGGAAGTGCCCTGCTCGGCTTCAGAGGCTTTTCCGCATACGGACTCAAGATCATTGCAGCATTCGACCGGAATCCGCAGGAAACGGGCGGGACAATTCACGGGGTTCCCGTTTTCCCGCTGTCGGAGTTCCGGCATCTCACGGAGCGTCTTCAGGTCAAAATGGCGATTCTCTGCGTTCCCGAAGAAGAAGCGCAGGAGGTCGAGCTGATGGCAGACGCGGGAATCATGGCGATCTGGAACTTCACGCGCCAGCCGCTCCATCTGCCGCCGGACATCATCCGCCAGCAGGTCAATCTCGCCGGAGACCTTGCGGTGCTGTCGGTCAAACTGGCGGAAAAACTCCACAAACACTCCACGCCAGGCGAATCCGGCACAACAGGAGAAAACCGGAAATGAAACACGATATCGTCATCTGCATGGGAAGCTCCTGCTTCGCGCGCGGGAACAAGCGAAACCTGAAAATCATAGAGGAATATCTGAAAGAGCGTTCCATTGACTGCAAATTAAGCGGGCGCGCATGTGCGGGGAACTGCAATTCCGGCCCGAATATCCGTATTGACGGCGAAAAATTCGAGCGGGTCGACCCGGAAACGCTGATCGACCTGCTGGATGCAAAACTGAAGGATTGACGATGAATCACACCTATCCGGTCTACACAATCGAGGCGGAATGCCAGGACTGTTACAAATGCGTCAGGCACTGTCCGGTCAAAGCGATTCAGGTGCGGGACGGCCATGCCGCCGTCATCCCCGAGATGTGCGTGGCATGCGGCAACTGCGTGGAGGTCTGCCCCGTCAAGGCGAAACAGGTCCGCAACGGGACCGGACGGGCGCGCCGGCTTCTTGCGGAAACGGTTCCGGTATATGTGTCGCTCGCGCCTTCATGGGTCAGCGAATTCCGCGGCATCTCCTCCGCGCAGCTGATCCGCGCATTGAAAGAGCTGGGTTTTGCCGGTGTCAGCGAAACGGCGCTCGGCGCACAGCTGGTATCGGCTGAACTCGCGCGGGAACTGGATGGGGAATCCCCCGGGCTGCTGCTCTCGTCCGCCTGCCCCACCTCTGTGGATTTCATCCGCAAATACCTGCCGGAACTCGCGGACAGGATCACGCCGGTGGCTTCGCCGCTGATCGCGCACTGCCGTCTCCTGCATGACACTTTCGGGGAAAATATCCGGACTGTTTTCATCGGCCCCTGCATCGCGAAGAAAAATGAGTCGGACCGCCATCCGGATCTTTTGAACCTTGCCCTCACCTACCCCGAACTGCGCCAGCTTTTCCGAGAAGAAGGAATCGACCCGAAACGGGTCACGCCCAAAGCGGAGGACAGTTTTGTGCCGGAAGCCGCCGAGGAGGGTGCGCGTTATCCCATCGAAGGCGGAATGAACGATACGATCGCATTCCAGACGCGCAATAAAAAAGTACACTACGTCACGCTGAGCGGACTCGAAAACATTGATCTCGCACTTTCCGGAATCAGGGAGCTGCCGAAGGGAGAAACGATCTTTGCCGAAATGCTCGCATGTCACGGAGGCTGTGTCCACGGCCCCTGCGCGGAACATGATTCCCCCGGACTGCTGGAACGTCTGCGCGTCCTCAACTATGCGCGTCTCCCCGAACAGCCAAGGCAGCGCACGACACAAGGCGGTATCGGCGACGACTTTCCTGCGGCGGCGTTCGAGCCGCCGGTTCCGGGAGTCAACGAGATTGCGGCGGCGCTCCGCAGCATCGGCAAGAACTCTCCCGAAGACGAACTCAACTGCGACGGCTGCGGCTATGACACCTGCCGCAACTTCGCACAGGCGCTTCTGGCAGGGCGCGCCGAACCGTCCATGTGCGTTTCCTATCTCAAGAAGCAGGCGCAGAAAAAAGCCAACGCCCTGCTCCGCAGCATCTCCTCGGCAGTTGTGATCACGGACAAGAAACTTCAGATCATCGAATGCAACCGCAATTTTGCCGCACTGTTCGGAGAAGACACGCTGGAGGCATTCGACGCCTGCCCGGGGCTCGCCGGAGCGGACCTGAAGCGGATTGTCCCCTTCGCCGGACTCTTCGCCTCCTCCCTGCAAAGCGGGCACGATGTGCGGCGCGACTCTCTGAAAGTCGGCAAGAAACTCTACAATCTCAACATCTTCAACATCGAACCCAGGGAAGTGGTCGGAGCCGTGATTTTCGACGTGACGAGCACGGAGATGCGGCGCGAACAGATCGCCGCCCGCGCAAGGGAGGTCATCGACCGCAACCTCGCCACGGTTCAGGAAATCGCCTGCCGCCTGGGGGAACAGATGGCGGATACGGAACTGCTTCTGCGTTCCATTGCGGACAACTATGCGGATGAATCGCCGGAGAACGGCGGGCAGCAGGAGAAAAGCGAATCATGAACCTGACGGAAGACCTGTTCATTGATACCGGATACAGCCAGTGCTGTCACTTTGAAGAAAAAGCCTGCGGCGATGCGGTTGCATTCAAGCGCATCATCCCGGAAGAACGGCTGCTGGCGGTCATGGCGGACGGGCTCGGACACGGAGTCAAGGCGAATATCCTGGCGCTGATGACCACGACCATGGCGCTGCGTTTCGTCGCGGAGGACCGTGAAATCGTCCACTCGGCGGAAATCATCATGGACGCTCTGCCCGTCTGCCGGGTGCGCCATATCAGCTATGCGACGTTCACCATCGTCGATACGCGGCTCGGCGGGCTCACCCGCGTCGTGGAAATGGGCAATCCGGAATTCATTCTGCTGCGAGGGGGAAAGCCGCTGGAGATCGGCGGGCGCGAATTCGCTTCTCCGAAATACCGGGACCGGACCATGACCGCGTATTCCTTTCAGGTGCAGCCGCAGGACCGCCTGATATTCTTTTCGGACGGCGTTAGCCAGGCTGGACTCGGCACTCCGGATTTTCCGCTCGGCTGGCGCAACAGCGGCGTACGGGAATATGCCTTGAAGCAGGTTGGGGAAAAACCGGACATATCCGCACAGGAACTTTCGGAACGCATTCTGCGCGAAGCCATTGCGCATGAACCGGGGCTTCGTCCCAAAGACGATATTACGGCGGTCTGCCTCTATTACAGGGAGCCTCACAAAATGCTTCTTTTCACAGGACCGCCTTTCGACCAGAACCGTGACGCGGAATGTGCGCGGATGCTCAAGGCGTTTCAGGGAACGAAAGTCATCTGCGGCGGGACTTCGGCGGAGATCATCGCAAGGGAGCTCAGCCTGCCGCTGACGGTAGATTTGAACACAATGGGCGGAGACCTTCCGCCGATGTCCCGTATGCCGGGCATAGACCTTGTCACGGAAGGGATTTTCACTCTCAGCCGCGCCGCAACTTATCTGGAAAAAGGCGAACATGTGAAACTCGATCCCGCCCAGCAGCTTGTGGAGCTCATGAGGAGACACGACATCATCGAATTCGTCGTCGGAACCCGGATCAACGAAGCGCATCAGGACCCGAATTTGCCCATCGACCTGGAACTGCGCCGCAATATCATCAGGCGTCTGGAAACCGTCCTGCGGGACCGTTACATGAAAGAGATCCGCATTACATTTGTATGAACCTGCGGATTCCCGGAAAAAGGACGGGACAGGCAAGCAAACAGTGTCCTGTCTCTTTCGTCTTCCGTAATCTTTTTCCCATCCACTTTTTTCTTTAATCTCATATAAAAACATGTGCTTGCAGACCTTGTTTTTTTTCGATTTTATGTTATTATTAATACAGGGAATGTCATGTCTGCTGCTAATACCCGGGACGGGCGTCCGTTTTATTTCCCGCAGTTACCGTATATAAAAGAGGGACCGTTGCAGAATGAAGATCAGCATTGTCGTCCGTACGCATAACGACATACCTTATATCGCACAGACTCTCCAATGCCTGCAAAATCAGCAGATTGATGCGGAAACCGAGATCGTAGTGATCGACAACCAGTCCACGGACGGAACCGGAGATACAGTCCGCCGCCTCAATTCCGGCGGGGTCAATCTTGAATGGCCCGCGGGAGGATATGTTCCGGGAAAGGTTCTGAATTTCGCAGTCAGCCGCTGTTCCGGGGATTATATCGTATTCAACAATGCCGACAGCGTTCCACAGAATGCGCATTACCTGAACGCCCTGCTCCGCCCGCTTCTGGACGGTTCCGCGCAAATCGTTTACGCACAGCAGATTCCGCGCAAAGACGCCCGTCCGCTGATCCGCAAGGATTACCTCCGGGCATTCGGAGACGGTTCCATCGCGCGGACATGGCGTCATTTCTTTTCCATTGCGGCGGCGGCAGCGCCGCGCAAACTGCTGGAGGATCACCCGTTCCGCGAAGACCTGCAATATTCCGAAGACGTCGAATGGTCATGGCGGCTGAAACAGCAAGGCTGCCGTATCGCCTATGCGGAAGACGCACTGGTCGAGCACTCGCACAACTATGATTTGAAGCAGACGGCGAAACGCTTTTACAATGAAGGAATCGCGGACGCAATGATCTTCCGGGCTCCCTGCGGGTTCTTCCGGACATTCCTCCTGCCGCTATGCCGTGAACTTCTGCGCGATGTCTCGTTTCTGTTCCGGGAACACGAACTGGTCCACGCGCCCTATGAACTCGCATTCCGCATTCTCCAGCGCTGGAATCACTACCGGGGATACCGCAGAGGAGAAGCGCGCCGTGAATAAGAAAATCCTCTTTCTATCCGACACAGGCGGGTTCCGGGGCGGCGTGGAACGCTTTATTTTTCAGGCGGTGCAACTCCTTTCCGCCAGAGGTTTTCACTGTTCCGGCGCGTTCCGGATGCGCGGTGAGAATTCGGAACGTTTCCTCGCCCCGTTCAAATCTTATTCCTTTGATCCGGATGATTTTGCAGCGATGGCGGGAAAAGCCGATCTGATCTGGCTCCATAAATGTGCCGACTGCCGGATTCTGGAACCTTGCCTCGGCAGGCGCCCGGTCATGCTCTATGTGCATGACCATGACTACTATTGCTTCCGCCGCCACAAATACTATCCGTTCCGGCGACGCAACTGCACACGGGCATGTTCTTCCTTCTGCCGTGTCTGCGGCTCGCTCTCCCGCGCACACGCTCCGTGGTCCCGCTTTCTCGCCAATCTGGAACTGGCGAAACAGGCGGATCTGGTTCTTGCAGGCTCCGGTTTCATGCTGGACAACCTCCGGATGAACGGTTTCGAGCAGGACAAACTCCGCAAGCTGGAACCGCTGATCGACCTGCATCAGCGGGAAACTCCGCGCAAACGTCCGGCGGGCCGTGAAATCGTATTCACCGGACAGCTCATCCGCGGGAAAGGCGTCGATCTCCTGCTTCACGCCGCGGCGAGGCTTACAGGCGAATGGCACCTGACGGTCGTAGGAAAAGGCGATGATATGCAGTATTGTTCATGGCTGGCACGCAGGCTGAATCTGGAAAAGCGTGTCACATTCGCCGGATACACGGGACACCCTGAAAAATATTATGAAAAAGCAGCCGTCGCCGTCTTCCCCTCGCGCTGGCAGGAGCCGTTCGGCATGACCGGGCCCGAAGCCATGGCGCATGGAGTCCCCGTCGCGGGGTTCCTGACCGGAGGCGTCGGGGAATGGCTGAAGAACGGGCACAACGGGCTTACGGCTCCCTCCGGCGACATTTCCGCGCTGGCGGACGCAATCCGGCGGCTTCTTGATCATCCTGCGGAAGCGGAGGCTTACGGAGCCAACGCATTTCAGGATATGAAACAATACACGCCGGACGCTTTCTCCGGCAAACTGATCTCACTGATGGAACGTTTTCTATGAAGATTCTGTATCTGGCATGTGGTTTCGACGGAGGTCTTTCAGGAATCTCCGTCTATATGCGCAATACCATGCTTCAACTCGCGGAAGCAGGACACGAACTTACAATCGTAACCACCGCGGCGGACCGCCCTCTGCTTCCGGAACTCGAAGGAGCGGTTTATCACGTCCTGCCGTCCCTGCTGGACAAACCGCTTGCCAATATGCTCTATTCATGGCTGATCTTCCCGTTCCGTTTTTCTCCGAAACAGTATGATTTCCTGCTGCTTCCGGCGGCAAACCGGAGAGCTCCGGGATTTCACCGCTTCTTTACGGTCGCAGTCGTGCATGACCTGTCGCAATACCACGTGAAAGCCAAGTATGATCTTTTCAGGATGTTTTATATCAAAACCATTCTGCCGCACGCAGTCCGGAAGGCGGAGCGCGTCATCGCAATCAGCGGAAGCACTGCGGAAGACCTGAAAAGATTCTGGAAGATCAATCCGGCAGGGATCAGAGTCAATTTCAACGGTTACAACACGGATGTGTTTCAGCCCGAACCTGAAGCCGGAGAACGGGAACGGATCATGAAAAAATATCAGCTTGCCCGCCCGTTCATCCTTTACATTTCCCGTATCGAGCACCCCGGCAAGAATCATCTCCGCCTGATTCAGGCATATGAAAAACTTCCGGAGAAACTGCGGGAGAAGTATGATCTCGTTCTCGGCGGGAGCCCGTGGAACGGTTCAGACACCGTATTCAGCTATGCGGAAAAATCCGCCTGCCGGGATAAAATCCGGTTCATCGGCTTTGTGGATTCGGCGGACCTTCCGGCGTTTTACCGTTCGGCATATCTTTACATCTGTCCCTCTCTCTTCGAGGGCTTCGGGCTTTCCGTTCCCGAAGCGATGGCGTGCGGCACCGTGGCGGCGTGTTCGGACAATTCCTCCCTCGGCGAGATCGCCGGAAATGCCGCGGAACTCTTTTCCCCGGAATCCGTTCCTGAAATCGCCCGGGCAATGGAGAAAACGCTCTGCGATACGCAGCGCCGCAGGACATTGCGCGAACGCGGCTTCAAACAGGTCCGTCTCTTTTCCTGGAAACACCACGCGGAGGTTCTTGCCGCCGCCGGAGCGGAAAAGTATGCGCCCCGGAATACTCTGCTCGGCATAACCTACGACAACATCACGATGAAACGCGCTCTTGACGCCATCCGCCACATGATCATCCGCAGGGAACGCGGCAGAATCGCATTCGTCAATGCGGACTGTTTCAATCAGGGCTGGAAAAATCATGCTTACCGCAAAATGCTGACGCATTTCGATCATGTTCTTCCCGACGGAAGCGGTATTGCCATCGCGGGAAAACTGCTTCATGCCCCGCTCAGGGAAAACGTCAACGGAACGGATATGCTTCCGCTTCTTGCAGAAATGGCGGAAAAGGAGGGATTTACGATTTATCTCCACGGTGCGCGCCCCGGTGTGGCGGAAGCCATGCGCGAAAATCTGCTGAAACGCTGGAGGAATCTCAAAATCGCCGGAACCGGCGACGGTTATTCCGATCCAGCGGAAGCGGTTGAAAAGATCGCCGGAGCTGCACCGGACATTCTTCTGGTCGCGCTCGGAGTCCCGCGGCAGGAGGCGTTCATTCTGGAAAATTTCCAACGCCTGAACTGCCGCGTCGCACTGGGCGTCGGCGGTCTTTTCGATTTCTATTCCGGCAGGATTCCACGGGCGCCGCGCTGGATGCGCAGGATCGGCATGGAGTGGTTCTTCCGCTTCCTTATGGAACCGCGCCGCATGTTCCGGCGGTATATCATCGGCAATCCCGTCTTTCTCTACCGCACACTCCGTTACGGAACAAACGGCGGAAAAACATAATCCGGCTTTTCTCGATGAGACTGCGAAAAGCAGTGCGGATGACCTCCCGCCGGTTCAGCGCCGGGATAAGTCATTTCATTTCCTCCAGCACGACATTACGGAAAGCAAATGACCGTTTTACAAAATTGAGAAGCACGATTTTCACATACACGGTGCCCGGCCAGAATTGACTGGATTTGCAGAATGTTTCGCATGTGCCGGAAATTTCACCGGAAAGAGTTTCGCATATGTCCTTTTTCAGAATCCGATGAGCCGCAAAAATATAATGTGCGTAACTGTTGTGCTGGCGAATGACTGTTTCAGCGGGCCAGCTCCTGCCGACAGGCTGAGACAGCGTGATGAGCCAGCTTCCGTCCTGCTGTTTTGTTTTTGAAACGACTTCGCGGGCGATATTGAAATTAGGCAGGTCGTTGTAATTGCCGGAATCATCGGCTTCAAACACGACGGCGGAACCTTTGCCCGGCATCCATTTCGATGCATTGTCCACAAGAAGAACCGTGTCCTGCACTTTGCAGAGTTTCAGCAGCGCCGTCTCCGTTCCGGGGCGGATGTGAAAATGAACGGACTCGATCCGCCTGCGTTCTCCGTCGTAAGGAATCAGCCCGATGTAATACTCCGCAGGAACCGCCGTCGTGATTTCAGCGGAGAGACGGTATTTCTTACGCGGATCAATCCGGATCAGTTCTTTCGTTTCCACTTGTCCGGAGCCCGCAAGCATTTTCCTTGCGGAGTCTTCCCTTACATTGTTCCAGGTTGCAGCGGATTCCGGCGAAGCAATCAGGTTCTCCGCATAAGAGTTTGCCGCAGCCAGAAAAAACAGTAACAGACAAAATTGCAATTTCATATTTTTCACCTTTATTTTATGATCAGCCTGCATCCGGTCAATTCATATGACCGCCCGTTCGAACGCAGCAGTAAACGGTATCTCCCCTGCGGCAGATTCCGCGGTATCTGCTTCCGAAATTCAAATATTCCTCCCGCATCCAGCGCCGGGACTTGAATTTCTCCGAGAGAAACCTGACGGGCGGAACCATCCAGAAAAAGTTCCCACTTCTGTATTTTCTGCGGAGACGCGGCGGAAATTTTCACAGCGGCATGAGAAGGCTCCAATACGGCATCCACTCCGCAATCCCCCAGAATCGTCCGCAATCCGTTTAATCCCGGAAAGACCAGAATCCGGTAACGATGCCGCTGCATCCCGCCCGGCGGCAGTTTCCGGCTCCCCAAAACGGGTTCAAAAGTACAGATTTTTCCGTTCTGCGTATTCCCCTGCCAAGAATAGAAGAAGCCGTCAGGTTCAAATTCGGCAGCCGGAGCTTCACACGCCCAGACCAGGTTCCTGCCGGCCAGAACCGCCCCCGCCCAGTATTGCGCGGGAGTCACGGAAGCCTCTCCCTGAAGCCCCGGAAAGATCGTATCATAAGACGGCACCCACCGTTCTCCGCGTCCCCGTGCCGAGCGTTTCGCCGCCGCGGGGATAACAGGAACAGCCGGTGCTGCCGGAAGCAGGTTCAGCCAGACGGAATAGGAAGCCGGTGTTATGCCGTTGTTCCTGATTTCCAGCGAGGTTTCAATAACCAGGGATTCCGGTGGAAGGCGCACGCACCGCCTCAACCCGAAATTCGTATTGCCGTAATAGTCGGAAGAAAACGTAATGCTCTCCCTTGTCCGCGATTCCGTCGCGACGGGAATGCTTGCCCCCGTCATAGTCACCCCCCAGAGCAGTTCGCGGATTCCGCATCCATTGTCGCGCATCGGTTCAAACAACGGGTTGCCGCGCAGGATCAACGCCTTGTAAGGCGATAACAGTTCCGTGTCGGTGGGACGGTATCTGATACTGCTGATCCGTCCCATGGTATCCGGCAGAAATTCCAGCGTAAGATAACGGTTGTCCATTACCGCGGCTTCAAATTTCTTTTCTTCAAAGCATTGCCCGTTTTCCGCAGGGAGCGTCCGGGTCGCACTGCATCCGGCGCCAGTGAGAAGCAGGAAAGCCAGTAACGGGAACGTCTTCATTCAGCACCTCCGGCAGACTCAAAACACCGATCAAAAGGAAGCAGCTTGTCTTTCATGTCGAATTTCCGTATCATTTCAGTTGTAATGCTGTCATGCGGGGCAAACGGTATGAGATACTCGAACCGGCGGTCCATGACATAATTCAGCTCTTTCATCATAGCCGCCGCCTGCCTTTCATTTCCGGCAGACAGAATCAGGAGCTCTCCCTTGCGCATGATCCCGGTCTTCCCGCCACGCCCGACTGAAATCCTCACAGTCGGCACAGACGGTTCCGCCTCCCCTTTCCGAAGCCATATTTTACCGAAGCGGGTTATCTTTTTCCCCGCTGTAAAACGGAAATAACTTTGCAGATTGCCGCTCTCTTTCAACTCCGCGGGATTCGGGTCCGCAGGAACCTGTATCTCAAAAGACGGCACATTTCTGTCGTCCGTAAACGGGAATGAAGTAATGGCTCCGGCATTGCAGTGAAATACTTTTGACGTATAGACGATTCTGATTTCCGCCTTGGCGGGAAGAATGCTTTCTGCGTCATCTGCACGGACGCCGTTTACAAAAACCTGCGGAACGAAATTATAAATTTTGCGCGGTGTGACCGCCGCCCTGAACGGAGCGGAGTTGTCCAGTTTGACCGTGAACACGATTCTGTTGATATCCTTTTCCGAGGAAACCGCTGCGTTCAAGATACCGGAGGCGGGAAGCCTGCTCAAATTGCAGACCGCTTCAAATAAGGCGGGGCGGCGCGAGGGAAGAAAAGCGGTAAAACGGGTATCCGTTCCTTTCACATGATTTTCGAGAGCGGAATTGTCCACTTCAAAATTCAATTTCATGGGTTCCTGCCAGGGATTCCCGAAATAGAAAATCGTATCTGCGGCACGGCCGTAGCGCGCCCGGTAAAGGAATTTTCCTCCGTCATTTACAGCTGCGGGAATCAGTGCCTGCCAGCCGTTCCTGATACACTCCAGCAGTTCCGGCATACAGTAAATGCTCTGCGGATTTCCGCTCTGCGTTACGTGAGACTGCGTGAAACCATACTGAAAATCCGTCAGGACCGCATGATCGCCGAGTTTCGCAAGTTTCTCATAAAACGCGTCCCGTGAAAGATTGCGCCAGTCGGGAATCGTGCTGTCAACCAGAAAACCGGGACCGTGCATGACGGCGGGGCGCATTCCGATGTTATACCGGTTCAACGGCATCCAGCTACGGAAAACCGGATTGAAAATACTGGTTTCGATCATCATATAATCTCCGCTCCCCTGCCCGTTTTTCCAGACGAACGGAGGATCTGCCGGGTTCAGGGAATGCAGGAAATCGATCATGCTTTTCACTGCAACGGATTCATCAATGAAAACCCCTTTTTCATCCCATGCGCGCCCAGGTTGCTTCGGGTCCTTTGCCGCAGGGCCGCGGTAAAAGACGCCCGGAGTTCCGCAGTCCATCGCGAAACCGGGAAAATTCAATTCCTGATAAAGCCGTTTCAAGTCGCTTCGGAAAGCCTTTGCAAAAGAGGTTCCCATAGGCAGCACCCGAATCTCACGGTCATGCGCGGTGGACCATGGTCCGAGAATCATCGGGATTCCGCCCTCCGTATCGCGGTTAACCGCATCCGGATATTTTTCATTGGCAAGCTGGATTTCGCACCATGCGGGATTGGCATAGAATGCATAACCGAAATCCCTGCCGTTTTTCCTGAAAACCGCCGCGCGTTTCCGCTGGAACTCCGGCTGGGAAAGTTTGGCATACTCGAACAGGGACCCATTGACCGTACTGGCGAAATTTCTGGTGGAAAAACCGAATGCCGGTTTATAATCCCAGAGCTCCTGATGCCCGTAAGCATCGCCGGAACGTTTATACGGCGTATATGCCCAGTCAACGGCGGCGTAAAAGCGGCGCTCCTTTTCACGGTCCGGCTTGAAATACCATGCCCGGTACTGGCTGTGAGCATACCAGATATAAGGATTATCCTGATCCTGAACCGGACGCCATGTCTCCGGATACGCATCATAAAAAGCCTGTACAACATTTTCCTCGCGCCCGAAGCGGACCGGCGCCACACCGATCAGGAAACGGAAACCAACAGAATCTCCCGGCGCCGCCACAATACGCTGTGAAAATGAGATTCTTGCGCTGCCGGTTCCGGAAGGTTCATAACGTGCACCGTTCCAGCTCACATAATCAAACTGGAACTGCCCCAGAAAGACCGAACGCGTGTCGGAAATCACAGCCGAAACCGGAAACGGCTGATTCAATCCTCCGCCGCCGATATGTTTTGTCGTGCGCCCTTTCAGCCCCAGGCGCGCAAAGGGCTTATCCCCTGCTTCCACGACATCGAATCCGCCCCAGTAGAAATCACCTTTCCTGTGCGGCACATGCAGATTCACACCCGGCTCCAGGCGCAGTTCCTTCCCGGTCTTGTTGTGAATCACGCAGTCCATCCGGAAAAGCTTCTCCGAAACCGATGTCTTCACCGTCCACGTAAAACCGGGGTTCGACAGGGCGTCCCTGCCGGTATAAGTCTTTCCGTTCATCCCGTCATATACATAAAATCCGCCGCTCAGCCTTTCATGCGGCAAAGTTTTTGTATCCAGCGTAAACGCACCGTCTTTCAATGTCAGAACTGCGGTATCCGATTCCAGCGCGGGAAGCCGGACGGATACGCACAATAGAAAAACAGCGCTCCACAATACAATTTTCCGATGTTTCTTACACGTCATCGCAATCTCACTCCTGTTTTATATGATCCATTTCATATTCTCAATTCCAATGCCACCTGGAAAAATCGGTGACAAACTCTCCTCTGGAATCCGTCGTCCCGAAATCATTCTGCCGCAGAAATTCCACATGCCCGTCTGCAAAAACAAAATTCGCCCGTTCATTTTCGTGCCGGAAATCCTTTTCATGCTGCCAGAAACGGGGAGGCAGCATATACGGTCCCCTGGAATCTCCGAAAAGAACAACCCCCGCCGGATTTTTCAGGAAACGCAGTCTGGCTTCCGGAGCCCCCGCCCTCTCCGCTGCGCGTGCCGTCAGGAAATAATTCATTCCGTAACTTGCCGCCCTCTGAACAGCCGGACTGAACAGAGGGCTTTCCTGTTTGAACATATATTCGTTGCGTTTATCCGCAGGGCAGCAGAAGTCAAGTTTATCCGTGGAATAAGGACGCAGGCAATGACTCCAGAACTTCCAGAGCGGTTTCATGGGAATCGTAACCGGCGGCAATCCTCCATGATCTTTTTCATAGGAAAGCGTCATCCCGTAAAGCTTCTTCAGATTGCCCACGCAGCGGACCCGTTTCGCACTTTCCCCTGCCGCCCCCATCACAAGCATCAGGATTCCGGCGCAAAACAGGATCAAGACAAGTTCACGAATGTTCTTCATCATCCGCCCTCACAGCTGCTCCAGCCCGAAAAGCGGGTGGGAAGATCCCAGATTCCAGAATTTGACGGGAGCCTTGATCACAGTCCTCTCCGCATGAAAATCCAGGTAAAGCATATTACCCCCGTTGCTGTGTCTCTGCGGCAATTTCCGGCTGAGCACGAAAGCATCTGCAATTCCGCCGGAATTATAAATATCCCCTCCGACATAGGGAGCGGAAAGCCTTCTGTTTTTTACATTTCCGTCGGCAAGGGCATATACCCTGCTGGGCTGTTTCAGTTTTGAAAAACCGCAAAGCTTCCATCCGTAGTCAGGAACAGTGAACAATCCGGTTTTCGTATTGTTGTTATAAGTTGCATTGGCGACATAGCTCAGATACCAGCCGCTTACGGAAAATATCTCCGACTCGCCCAGGGCGGAAACGGCACGATGAGACGGGCAGACAAAACTTTTATAAGTCCTCGGTTCCGCAGCGCCGGTGATCGCATTGAAATCAACCGCAATATGATTCGCCCCCAGATATGGCGCAAGTATGATATGAAATCCCTTGCGCGTCTTTCCCGGTTCCCCGTTCAATATTTCTGTATAGGCATCACAAAGATTGCCGGCATAATCTCCGGAATAACTGCCGAGCGCCACCCCGAACTGCTTCAGATTATTCAGGCAGAATGCCGACTGTGCCGTTGCCCGCGCCTTGTTCAATGCCGGCAGCAGCATACCCGCCAGAATCGCGATGATCGCAACAACAATGAGGAGCTCAATCAATGTAAAAATCTTTATTTTCATCCGGAAAGGCAGAACCGATGAACCGGGAACTTTGAAGAAGGAGGGGAAAGCATATAAGGCTTGAAACCGTTCCCGTTGCGGAATATGGCTGATTCCGGCGTCGGAGGAAATATCATGGAGGGGAGCTCGTTCAAGGCACTGAAGACCATTTGCATCATAACAGGATTCCGGGCTCAAGGCCAAACTTATTCTCTGTATGACTCTCTTCAGATGGTTACGGAGCAAAATACTCCCTTCACCAGTTTTCATCATGAAAAATTCGATCAATGCAGAACCTACCGGATGTCTGTGCATTTCCTCTCCCTTTCTGTTATTCTCTATATTATACATGATAATCACACAAAATTGAAGGACGCAGCAGCAGAGATTTCTCATGCATTCCTTTCAACATGCCTGCAAGTTTTTCCATCGCCGCCACTCCCATCTCATAAAACGGCATGATGATTCTGGGTGCATAGAAAAACGGATAATGTGCAATATTTTTCGAATCGACCATGACCGGATGCAGTTCCTCATTCGGTCGGAATCCGCGTATGGCAAACTCATTCATGACAAGATACACCAGAAAACTGCTGGTGAAAAAGAGTCCCAGAGGATATTCGGCACGTTCCCCGATTCCATCAAAAAAAGCATCGAATATCTTTCGGGAGCGGACGGTGAAATCGCCATACGGTTCTCCGACACGGGGAAAATCAAGCGGAAAACTCACTCCGACCGTATCACGCAGACCATCTTCAAATCCTTTTTTCCGGAAAACATCATATGCGTTTTCAGAATTATAGACAACGGAATAACTGCGGCATGAACGCCCCCGCAGATACTCCGCAGCCAGCCGGCCCGAATATTCCTCATCGATATTCAATGTCACCATGTCGGGCAGCAGGTCATCGAAATTGAAATTGCGGTCGTTCATGAAGACGATTTTCCCGCCGCTTGCAACATATTTTTCACAGCCTTTGCGAAGTATTTTCCGGTCCATTCTCTGATGCAGGTAAAACAGAACGCCGGTATTTTTTTCCCGGCAGACGGATTCCAGAAACGAAAGATAATCCATGTCCTCATTTTCATTGTAATGATGGATCATCAGCGGATATCCGAATTCGAGCGCAGTACGGGATATTCCCATGGTCAGGCGCGTAATCTCCGGAGATGTCCATGCCGGAAGAAGCACACGGATTGCCGGAAGTTTCCCGCGCCGGAGCAGAGACGCCTGAAGATTGCAGGTATAGCCCATCTCCTCGGCAGCCTTCCGGATAATGATGCGAGTCTCCTCAGAGATCCGGTCATACGGGTCCTTCTCGCTTCGGAGGGCACGGGAAACAACTCCGAGCGAAAATCCTGTCTTTCTTGCAATATCAATCTGCCGAACCATTCAGAACTCCTGTTTTTATCCAGAACAATCGATTGTTCGTTATATATTATAAACAGAAAAGATGTTTTGTCAAGGGGATGACGATGCAAAAAAACATATTTTTCCAGAGAATACAAAGATAACACGACACCTCATCCGCAATTCCGAAAGAGAATCGCGTTAAAAATTTTCCGACTAAATCATGGTGCAGGTGCATCGCATCTGCCGCGATCCAACTGCGTAAGTGGGTCGTGCGCAGCACAAAATCCCCCGCCGATGGGGGAAGGAACATGAGGGCTGCGCGCCCTCAAACTCCGCGGCAGGTGAAAGTCACCTGCACCCCGGCAAACAAGTTTGCTGTCTTAAGGATTATAATGATTTTTTATTTTCGAATTCAATATTTCCAAATGAACAACCCCGGTACAGAGCATCGCACTATTAAAACAATTTTTTTTAATAATTTCTTTTCTCATTGACAATTCAACAGAGCGAGATTATTGTAATAACCAATGGTTAATTAAAACCCTATGGTTAATTATACAGGAGATCAAACAATGGAAAGTGTCAAGCTGGCTCTCAAAGGCGGTCCCCGGGCAATAGACGGGGAAAACGAAAAAATCTTTCACTGGCCGATTGTCACGGAGGAAGATTTCGAAGCGGTAAAGGCAATCATTGCCGATGGAGGCAAACCGAGCTGCACGGACATCACAATGGAGTTTGAAAAGGAGTGGGCTGCCTACAACGGCGTGAAGCATGCCCTCGGAACCTGCAATGGAACAGCGGCGCTGGCGGCGGGGCTGTGGGCTCTCGGGGTCGGCGCCGGCGACGAAGTCATCGCCCCAAGCATGACCTACTGGGCGACCTGCGCATGTGCCATCCAGCTGGGGGCAAGCGTGAACTTTGTCGACGTCGATCCGGAAACACTCTGCATTGATCCCGAAGACGTTGAGCGCCGGATCGGTCCGCGCACCAGAGTGATCATCGTTGTAAACTACGGCGGATATCCCGCGGACTGGGACAGGCTTCTGCCTCTGGCGAAAAAATACGGACTGCGGATTCTGGAGGACAATTCACATGGCCACGGCGCCATGTACAAAGGGCGCATGTGCGGGTCGTTCGGCGATGTCGCCGGAGCCAGCATGATGTCATGCAAGGCATTTGCAATCGGGGAAGCGGGAATGATCACCACAAACGATACGGATCTTTACAAGCGCTGTATCGCCTACGGGCACTATGAGCGGACTTTCGCAAGCAAATACAATACCGATGCCGTCCCGATGGATCTTCCCGATCTGTCTCCCTATGTCGGCATCCCGATCGGCGGATGCAAACACCGCATGAACCAGATGTGCTCCGCCATGGGACGGGTCCAACTCAAACACTATCCGGAGCGGATTGCGGAAATAGACAGGGCAATGACTTACTTCTCCGACCGTCTTGACGAACTGCCCGGACTGCGTGCCGTCCGCCCGCCGGAGAATTCAGGCATGACCAAAGGCGGCTGGTATCTCCCGCTCTGCCATTATGACGCATCAAAACTCGGCGGACTCAAACTCGGAAAATTCATTGAGGCGCTGAAAGCCGAAGGCGTTCCCTGCAATCCCGGAGCCAACAAACCGATTCACGGCAATCCCTATTTTCATACACTCGACTACTTCCGCATGGGAACTCCCACCGTCGAAGCGTTCGGTCAGCGCAGAATCGAAACCAACACCGATTCACAACTGCCGGTCACGATGGGGGCGGCGGAAAAGATTTTCATGCTTCCCTGGTTCAAGCATTTTGACATTCCCGCAATAGACACTTACATTAACGCTTTCAGGAAAGTGACCGATCACGCCGGCGAACTTCTGGAAGACCGGAACAGCGAGGCGAAATAACAGCATCCGGCATTTCCCCTTGCAGAGACTCAAACAACATCTGAAAGAATACAAGGATTCAGCAAATGAGAATCATTGATGCGCACAATCACCCGGACTGGCACGGGCACGACTTCAATAAAAGCCTGGAAAACATGGACCGGTTCGGAATCGAAAAG
>DXVA01000350.1 GCA_019408975.1 Lentisphaeria bacterium
TCGCAGAAACAGATTTTACTGCCTTCCCCGTACATTTCCGGGTCCGTGCTGTGAAAATAAAGCCCTCGGTCGATCAGGTATTTTCCCTGATCGATCAGCGCCTGATACCATTTGCCCCGGTAGGAGAGACAGAGCATGTTGCTGACTTTCTTCCCGTCGATCAGCGTTGCCATGCCGTCGGCTTCCTTCTGACCGTTGTGCCACCACCATTCCCTGATCCACGCGACTTCTCCGATTCCCGCTTTCGCGGTCTTTGCAAGAGTCGAGTCCAGAAGCGAAATGCCCCAGTCGGATTCGTCCGGCGTCAGATAGGTCCACATGTCGAGATAGTTGAATCCGCTTCTGCGCAGTCCCTCCATATCGGGATATTCCGCGTAAAAGTCATTCGGCATGGAGAGGTAGACCGGGATCTGTCTGAACCGTTTTGCCTCCGGAATGGAGACCACCTTGATTTTCAGCGGTTTGGGCGGCTGTTTGCCTTTCGCCCACTCTCCCCAGTAGAAGCCTTCCAGTTCCGTTCCTTCGGGGAGAGATTCGGTCAGGCGCCAGAAGAACGTGTATTTCGAGGCGCGGGGGCCTGCTTCGATGCGATACCGGTTCAGTTCTTTCCCGTCATGGGAGAACTTTCCCGCTTTTTCGACCGCGAGATCGCGGAATGCGCCCTGAAGCCTGATCTCCGGGGGGAGCGCAATGAAGAGCTGCGGCTTGTGTGACGGATTGACCGGCATGAAGTGGATCATCGAGGACTGTTCCGCCGAAATATAGGCGATCTGTTCGATGTTGCTGACGAAAGCGTAACCGGACTGGCGGCGCGGCAGATACGGTCGTTTGGTCGTCAGCGGAGGCATTGTTGTCACCGCACTTCCGAACTCCTTTTTTGCTTCCGGCACGGATGCGGACAAGGCGGAGAAAAAGGAAACCATAAGAATTGCCGCTGCAACTGTTTTCAGTGTTTTCATGGAAGTTTCTCCTGCGGTCACTCTGCGGAAGCTGTTTTGAAGATTTTGAAGTCCGCAATACGAATCGGCACATTGGTACGGTAGAAAGCAAACATGATCCTTGAATTATTGACTCCCTGCGGAACTTTGAACGGGATCACTGCATGCTGCCAGCTACCGTCGCAGGCGCCGAAGTCGGAAACTTTTTTTGTAATGGTTCCGAGTTCTCCGAGTTTTTTCCCGGGACCGCTGAACTGAATAATCAATGCCGCGCGGGCGATCGGGTCGGACGGTGTCTGATAGTCGAATTCAGCAACATAATCGCCGGGGAAGAGACGCTGATAGAAATATGCTGTATATGCCAGACAGTCTTTGTCGTTGTTCGGGATAAAGACCAGACATGCCCGTCCATCATTGTCTTCCGGTTTTCCGAGTGTGATTTTGCCTTTCGGATCGCTGTAAATCCCCTTGTTCGAGTTGAATTTCATAGCTTTGAGCGGAGTTCCCTTTGTGACGGTTGTGCCCTGTGCGACGGATTTTGCGCTCATGTCATACAGTTTGAAGTCATCAATGAAAACAGTGGCGTTCGTGCGGAGAAGGGACAGCATGACCTGACCGCGCACTGCATTTTCCGGAGCCTTGAAGGTCACTTTGCAGAAATGCCACTCATTATCTGCCGGAATGAGTTCGGCAAACGGGAAATTGACATTGCCTGCGCTGCTGTTGGCGCCGCCCTGTTTTGCGAAATTCACACCGATTCCGCACCTTTTGATCGGTTCCGTATCCATTTTTGCCCAGCATGTGATTACATATTCGTGTCCCGGTGTGAGTTTCTGATAAAAATAGGCGACATAATGGTTGTCCGGTGTGAATACAATGGATGATTTGCCTTCCTTGAAATCCTCTGTATCCAGTTCAACCTGGGAGTCCGCCGGCCATTTGGAGAAGCCGGACGGACTTTCAAAGTTGATGCTCTTGAGCAGAATCCCGCCCTGCGGAGCCTGTGCTTTGGTTGGGTTGTCTGTCGCGGTTTCCGCTGCACCTGCCGCCATGCAAAGTGCAGTCAACATAAGAATCATTTTCTTCATTTTTCTTTTCCTTTCTTCTTCATCTGAAATATTTTGCGATTAAAGTCTGTAAGTGCCGAATTTTCCCTCAATCATCCACATGCCGATTGCCTGTTTTATGATAGAGACTGAACCGGTGGCGCTGGCTCCCAGCATGACCCATGAGTGTCTGACCGGTTCGACATGCCCGTCAAAAAACACCATATTGGCTGCTCCGTTGTGATGGCGGACAATATATTGGCTGTTGTTCAGATTGGCATAGGAGCTGTTGGGATTTGCCATGTTTTCGTATGCATTGGCTGCCTCCCTGTACCCATTGTATGAATTGAATGATGGATAATAGGAAGCATTGGTAAGTGCGCAAAGCCGCGAAGGATATTTTATCCGGCTGGCTTTTGCCTCGGCGAATCCCGGATAGGCGGCTACATTCGAAAACGGCATTGCGTAGCTCAGACTTCCGCTTTGATTTGTCGTTGTCATGTAGGGCTTTGTATCTGACGGACAGCGGAATGCCGTCTTTTTCCCGAAAAGCGCGGCAGCAGTTCCGGATGCTCCATTGGTGTATTTTATCGTTACCGTCTCTGCGCCCCCCACGTAACCGTCAAGTTTGTTGAACCAATTATCCGTGAGGCTGTTTGCATTGACTTTCATTACATACTGGTGGTCATTGCAGTATTGATTGATTCCGAGTCCCAGTTGTTTCAGGTTTGACGCGCAGGAAATGGCACGTGATTTTTCTTTTGCCGCATTCAGTGCAGGCATCAGCATTGCCGCCAGAATGGCGATGATCGCTATCACGACCAAGAGCTCTATAAGGGTGAAATTCTCCCTGTTCCCGATCTTCTTAGACATTTCCTTTTTCCTCCTTATTTAAGTTTGATTTTATGTCTACAGTATAATCTATGAACCTGTGAATTCTTTTTGTTGTCGGAGCGATCATTACCTCCCGCAGGGCTTCGTAAGCCGCAAACAGCGTTTTTGAATAAGACTCTTCTTCATTGAACGCTGTGAACTGCCTCGAATACTGCATTCCGTTTTTGGCGTATCCGAGAATACGGGTGGTTTCCGGCACCCGCAGCGGACCTTCCGTCAGCAGTTTCACAATTCTTTCATCAAGACCAAGCCAGAGGATCAGGAGTTCCGGATATTCCTGTTTTTTCTGCAATATTTCCAGAAAACCGCGCAGATTTTCAAAAGCGGAACTGCGGTAATCCAGACTGATGCCGTCGCATTCCAGCAGGGGCAGGCAGAGTTCCTCCTTGATCTTGCGCCATTCTTTTCCGATGATCCGGTTGTAGCCTTCCAGTCTCCCCTGAAAGAAAAGCCCCAGCTTCCGGTAACCCATGTCGGCAAGGTCTTCCGCGAGCCGGCGAATGGCTCCCCGCCAGTTGGTTTCGACATAATTGATATGGGGATATACCGGAAGGCGGTTGCATGAGACGAACGGGAGCTGCAATCTGTCCAGATGTTCCGCGATCTCGAATGACAAAGTGCTGTTGGTGAAGATGATTCCTGAAAAATGGTCGCTGAGCAGTTTGCAGACACTGCGGGAGCTGATCCAGTTGGTGATCCCGATCAGGACGGACTCAAATCCGTCTCTGTTGATCTGCTCCTGCAGCTCCTTGAGCTTTTTGTCGTTTTCCAGAATGCTCATGTCACCCGTCGCCACGATGCCGATGATGCCGGGAGATTTGATCGGAGCGGCGACATGGGTTCCCCTGCGTCCCTCGGCTTTCAGGATTCCCTTCACGATCAGGGGGCGCAGAGCAAGCGTCACCGTCTGTTTGGAAACCTTGAATTCCGCGGCGAGCTCCCTTACCGTGGGAAGCCTGTCGCGGTAGATTCCCTGTGCGATCCGCTTTTCCAGAGTTGCCGCCAGTGTCGGATATCTTGAATTGCTCATAATCGTGCTCCGGAACCTTGTTTCATGAATTTACGTCCTTGACATATATTATAAACAAATTGCGTGCAATGTCAATATGTTATGGCTCGTTTGCCGCCGACTTTTTGCCTGATACATAGGACAAAAAAAGACAAGGCGTTTTTTGCCGCCTTGCCGTATGGAGTCTGTCCGGAGCTCATTCCGCCAGCAGCCGTTCCGCATTCCTGAAATAGATGTCCTCAAGAACCGGGACGGGCAGGGAGAGTGAGTTCAGCAGTTCCTGATGTTTGTTGTCGAAATAATCACGGGCATAGAGAATGCGGTCGTGAAATTCGATCAGGAACTTTCTCGTGAAGTCAAGGTCCCTGCTGAGAGCGAGACGCCCGGACCCGGCGGAGATGTCGCAGTAAAGATTCGGGTATTTGCGGAGCAGTTCGGGGATGCGCCCTCCGGGAAGAACCGGTGCATCTGTGCAGGGATATACGTCCCGGAGATAAAGATCGTCGCCGGAGATATGAATCCAGAAACCGGGGGCGTGCCCAAGGAAGATGGTGTCGGGACATGCCTGAAGCACACGCTCCAGCGTGTCGATGGAGCCGCCGTACCATTCCTCGCGCGGATCGTCCCATTTCCTGCGCGTATCATACTGGAGATGGAATGTGACCGGCATTTTGAGGGATGCCGCTACATGAAAGAGCATCAGGGCGTCCGGATTGTCATACATCATTCGGACTTTGAGTTCACCGCAGACCTGCGCCCCGTAGATGTCGTGCGCCGCGATGAGCCTGCGGCATGCGTCGGGTT
>DXVA01000351.1 GCA_019408975.1 Lentisphaeria bacterium
GAGATATCGAACTTGATACTTCAAGTTCTCTCCATGGTGCAGATGCAAAGCACCTGCACCGTGATATTTTTATAAAGACGGCAAACTTGTTTGCCGGGGTGCAGGTGACTCTCACCCGCACCGGATTTCATTACAGTTTCATCAGTTCATCAAACGTCCGGCAGAGCTTTGCAATGGAGACATGGTATGCTCCGGCACTTGTTTCGTTCTGCATACTTACAATACGCGGACAATTCTTCAAGGCGGGGATCAGCGTCTTCCAGTCGATCGTACCGGTGCCGGGCAGGTTATGCGCATCGCCATAGCCGTCATTGTCGTGCAGATGGCAGGTCACGATATGCGGCGCAAGCTTGCCGAACGCATCCGCCTCCTCTACAACGCCGTTTTTCCAGCAGACATTCATATAGGAGGCATACTTCGCAGGGTCCTTGCCCGGAGTCTTCGCCATAAGGTTCGCATGTCCCGCGTCAAAACAGCAGCCGAGGACCGGCGTATTGAAATAGTTCAGAAAATACAACACCTCGTCCGGCGTATTGGACGGCTCGAAACTGTTTTCTATCGCAATGACGATCCCAAGTTTTTCCGCCGTCGGAATCAGTTTTTCCAGAGACTCGACAGCCAGACGGCGCATATCTTCAAGAGTCGTGTCTTTATAATAACAGTCGAATGCCCCGATATGCATCACATATGTGCGGCAACCGAGGTCGGCGGCGTATTCCATGCAAAGTTTGTGTTCCTCAATCATCGCACGGCGGCGCGGACGGTCTGTAATGTTCAAATCATAGGGAGTGCTCCAAAGCCCGTGACACTCGAAAATTTTCATGCCGCTTTCGCGAAGCCAGCCAAACAGCACTGTATAAAACCCCGGTTCCTTCACCAGGCGTTCTCCCCATGCACTCGTCAGGACAACGCTTTCCGCGCCGTTGTCAGCAAACTCGCACAGGATGTTGGCGACGAAATCGTCATTGATTTTTCCCCACGGGAAAAAATGCGATAAGGGAATCTCTTTCATAAGCTTTCTCCTCCGTTATTTTCAGAAATCTCCTGTTCTATCGGCAAAATAATATCGAATGCCGCACCGCGCCCCGGCAGATTGCAGCACTGAAGCCATCCGTTGTGCGCAAGGATCGTCCCATATGCCATGGCAAGCCCCATGCCGGTTCCCTTGCCGACGGGTTTCGTGGTAAAGAACGGTTCAAATACACGGGCTTTGACGGTCGGGTCAATTCCGGTGCCGGTGTCTTCCACCCGGATCACGCACAGTTTCCCGCGGGAATCCAGCTTCACTTCCGGCGGCGGATCAAGCTCAATTCCCAGCATATGCGGCTCACCGACGCGGATCGTAAGAATCTGTTCCTCGGAATCGGGATTCGACTGCATTGCGTCTTTGGCGTTGATCATCAGGTTGAGAAGCGTCTGCTGAAGCTGAATCGCATCGCCGCGGACGATATATTTCTTCTGGTCGTCAATGATTCGGAAGGTAATGCCGGACTGGGTTCCCGGAAGAAACAGGTCCGCGCACTTGTCCACCAGCATCCGGATATCCACATCCACGTTCTGATAGTTGCCCTTCCGGGCAAAACTGAGCATCTGGGAGGTCAGCGTCCCGGCAAGTTCGGTGATATGGTCGATTTTATCCAGGTTGCGCCGGATATCCTCGTCCTGCACGTCATGCATGTATTTGATGATGTCGAGGTGCCCCTGAATCGCATGAATGTAATTGTTGAAGTCATGCGCGATTCCTCCGGCGAGACGCCCGATTGCCTCCAGCCGCTGACGGTGCGACAACTGGGAATGCCATTCCTCCCGCTCGCGCTCCAGCTTCCGCCGCTCGGTCACATCACGCCCGAAAGTGATCAGCAGAGGAGCATTTTCAAACGGAATCATCGTAATGGAGAGATCGATCTCCGTCCCCTTCTCCGGCACGATGATGGAACAGGAGACGGAAGAGCCCTCCGATGCTTTCGGGTAGCCGGAATCCGTACGGTGTTCCAGAAGATGCTGCCAGACCTCCGGATTCAGCCCCGCAACCTCCTCGAACGAATGGTTGATCACCTCTGAAAAGGTATCCGCTCCAAGCATCTTCAGCGCAGCACGGTTCGCATCCAATACCCAGCCGGTCTCATTCATGACAATAATCATGTCGCTGGCATTCTGAACCAGCATCCTGTAACGCTCCTGCGACTCGCGAAGATTCTGTTCCAGCTTGAGAGCGCGTCCGTAACCGCCGAAAAAAGCCAGGATAATATCGAGAGTGCGCCGTGACTCTCCGGGATTTTCATGGCTGATCCGGGAAAGATAAATCGTCGTGGGAATACTCAGAATCACCACAAAAATCGCGCGGGCAAAATAGGAGGTCGTAATATGACTCCACCACTCCGGTGTTCCCCAGTAGGCAATCGTGACAAAAACAAGGTGATCAATCAACTGGATCAGCAGCAGCGACCCGGTTACAGTCACATACAGGCGGCACCGCAGATTCGTCAGCCGCTGGAAGAAAATCGGCAGGAGAAACAGATCGAATGTCAGCGAAATCACCGTGGCAGCCATCAGCCGCAGGCTTGCAGACAGCAGAAATTCCAGAGACTCCGCCGCAACCCCCTGCGCAATCGTGTATCCGGGCCATGTCGTCTGAACCAGCGTGATCGAAGCGAGATAAACGTAGAAGCCGAGCGCCGCCATCACGCCGATGATCAGCCGCTGAGCGGAAAGCGTGCCGTCCGTCACATAAACCACGACAAGAATCGCGAGAAACGGCAGGGAAAGCACCGACGAAGAAAGCGGGAAATCCAGGCTCTGATAACCGATCAGCATCCGCAGTCCGGTCGCCCCGGCGAACTGCGTGAAGATCAGGAGAACTCCGGCGGCAATGTAGAACGGCGTCGCACCGAGCACTTTGCGCAAGCCGTGAAGAATCAGCAGTCCCACGAGAATGAAAGTCATCTCAAGAATGGTGAGACAGCATCCGTAAAAGATTTCCACCGTATCCGTTTCCTTTTTTATTCCTGAAGGAATTTTCTCAACAGCGCCGCCCTGACGACATCCCGGTTCTCCTGATTCAGCTCATGCCCTTCGTATTTCTGAAGATGCGCCGCCTGCACCAGCAGGAAAAGTTCGTTGACCGTATGAATATTCACAGACTGAAACATATTCAGATCCACCCCGAGCCGCAGGGCGGAAAGGGAATTCAGGGATTCGTCTCCGGTAATGATGTAGGAATGCTTCAGCAAACCGTAGGCGCGCCCGATGTGATTCATCAGGTGACACTGGCGATTCGCCAGAAGCAGGGCGCGCGCCTTCTTCTCATGGGCGATGATCTGCGAAATCACGGTGGAAAGCCGCCGGATGATCTGCTCCTCGCTCTCCCCGAGTGTGCTCTGATTGGATATCTGGTAAAGATTGCCGAGAGTCTGGCTGCCCTCTCCGTAAAACCCCCGCACCGCGAGTCCCAGCTTGTTGACCCCCTGCACTACCGCCTGAATCTGGTTCGTCAATACAAGCCCCGGCAGGTGGAGCATGACCGATGCACGCATCCCGGTTCCGAGATTCGTCGGACAGGAGGTCAGATAACCGAACGTTTTATCGAAGGCGAACGGAAGCTGCCCTGATAATTCGTCGTCAAGACGGTTGATCTGCTGCCAGATCTCGTTCAGTTGAAATCCGGGGGCAAGAACCTGAAGCCGCAGGTGATCCTCCTCATTGATCATAACGAATGCCCCCTGCTCCCGGTTCGTCACCAGTCCGGAACCATGGCGCGGATTCAGGAACTCACGGCTGATCAGGTGCCGTTCCAAAAGAAAACGGCGGTCCAGCTCCGAAAGCTCATCCACTTTGAATTCGCTGGTATTGGAGTCTTTCATCGAATCCACCTTTCCGAGAGCGCTGAACACGGAATCGCGGATTCCGCAGAGTGTGGCGTCGTCGGAACGGATCGGAAAAGGTTCCCCGGATAAATTGCGCGCAAGGCGAATCCGGCTGCTGATCGCAATGTCATCCTCCGGACCGTTGTCCATCAGCCAGCAGACAGGCTGCCGGAACAGGCTGTCGATCTGTTCATCCGGCATGGGCATCCTCCCCGTCAAGTTCTTTTTTCAATTCTATGATCTTGTCACGGAGAACCGCCGCTTCTTCATACTCCTCATTCCTGATCCGCATTTCCAGCTCCTGCTGGCAGTCGGCGATCTTCTTGCGGAGAGCGACTTTCTCAATTACATCCTCGGTCCGGTGGTTCGTTTCATGGTTGTACGGGACTTTCCCGAGGTGAGTGCATCCCCGGTGCATATTTTCCAGCACACCGGCAAGTACTTCCGAAAAGACAAGATAACAGTCGGGACATCCCAGGCGCCCGGTCTTGCGGAAACGTTCCGTATCCCAGCCGCAGGTTCCGCACTTCACGGCGGCGGCAGGCGCCGCTGCTTCCGGAGCCTCCGCATTCTCCGCGGCTTTCTCATTCGTGAAATTATAAAGCATCTCGGCAAGGTTGAAACTCTGGAGAATCGGCTCTGTTTCCGCTTTTTTCGAGGCGCACTCGCCGCACAGATGAAACACCTTCTTCTCGCCGTTGATGATTTCCTGCACATGAATCGTGGCAGGATTCTTATTGCAGATCTGGCACAGCATGGAAACAGCTCCTTGTCAAAGTTCAGAAT
>DXVA01000352.1 GCA_019408975.1 Lentisphaeria bacterium
GCTCAAACTTGACGGTGCGGACACGGAAGCCGTCAGGAAAGCTCTTACGGAAGAGCTTGCAAAACTTGCCTGATTCCGGTTTGATCGGCAATAAGAATCCTGCACTTCTTTCAGGGAGGTGCAGGATTTTTTTGCCCGTAAACGGCGGTTATTTTGAAGCAGCCGTTCCGTTTTTTTGCAGAAACATCCGCATATGCTGTTTTTGGGGGCGCGGAGTGCCCTCCTGAACAGCTTTTTTCTCCTGCCGTTCGCCTTTTCTTCTTCCGGGGATGTGCTTCCTTTCCGGAAATATGACAATTCATGCTTGAAACTTGAATTCAAGAACTTATATTAATGAGTTTTTAATTTTTAACCCAAGGATGGAAAAATGGCAGTAAAAACTTACAAGATCGCTTGTCTTCCCGGCGACGGAACAGGCCCGGAAGTCATCAACGAGGGCGTAAAGGTCCTCAAAGCCGCAGCCAAAGAATTCGGTTTCGCAATGAAATTCGATACGTATGACTGGGGTGGAACGCGTTATGTGGAGCAGGGCTCCATCATGCCCGACAACGCAACGGAAATCCTGAAAAAATACAGTGCGATTTATCTCGGCGCGATCGGACGTCCCGACATTGCCCCCGGCATTCTTGAAAAAGGAATCCTGCTGAAACTCCGGTTCGACCTTGACCAGTATATCAACCTGCGTCCCGTGAAACTGTATCCGGGCGTGGAAACTCCCCTTGCCAACAAGACGCCGGAAGACATCGATTATGTCGTCGTGCGCGAGAACTCCGGCGATGTATATACCGGTATGGGCGGCGTTGCCAGAAAAGGAACGGCGGATGAAGTCGCGATTCAGGAAATGGTCTATACCCGTACACAGGTTGACCGTTGCCTGAAATTTGCGTTCGAGCTTGCGAAAAAGCGCCATACCCGGAAGAATCCGTGGCGCGGGCTTTCCAAAGAAGACATTGCCGCCGGCAAGACCAGCAAGCTGACGCTCTGCGGCAAGACCAATGTGCTGACCTATGTGTTCAATCTCTGGGAGCGCGCCTTCCATGAGATGGCGGAGAAATATCCGGAAGTCAAGATCGACTACTGCCATGTGGATGCCACATGCATGTGGATGGTCAAGAATCCCGAGTGGTTCGATGTGATTGTCACGACCAACATGTTCGGCGACATCATCACGGACCTTGCCGCCATGACCTCCGGCGGCATGGGCGTTGCCGCGGGCGGCAACCTGAATCCGGAAGGCATCAGCATGTTCGAGCCGATCGGCGGCTCCGCTCCGAAATATACCGGGCTCGGCGTCATCAATCCGCTCGCCGCGATCCTCTCCGGCGCAATGATGCTGGATTATCTCGGCGAAGCCAAGGCCGCCAAAGCGATTGAAAAGAGCGTCGAATTTGTGACGGGCAAGAAGCTGAAAAGCATGTCCGCCGGCAAGATGGGCTATTCAACGAAACAAGTCGGCGATCTCGTTGTCAAAAACCTTTAAGGGTTTTTGCCGGTTCAGCCGTCGTCACTGTACGGCGGTTGAATCTTGAATAAGAGAGTTTTTATGATGGAACGACTCTCTTATTCAGGATTCAGTAACATCTGTTTTTCATAGGTGCTGTATGCCTGAAACTTCTTCCAAATGTTTTTTATGGATGGATGGTTCCCGTTCACCCTATCTGAATATGGCAGTCGATGAGCTGCTTCTGGAACATGCGCCGGAGTTCGGCGGGGTGGTTCTCCGTTTTTATGAATGGAACATTCCCTCCGCTTCTTTCGGCTATTCCCAGCCGATCGGCGCGGTGACGCGCAAAGGGCTGGTCCTTGTGCGGCGCCCTACGGGCGGCGGCGTGGTTTATCATGACTGCGATCTGACTTATACGCTGGTGGTTCCCGCCGGGCATCCGATCTGCGGGCTTGACCGCATGGAAAGCTACAAAGCGATCCATGAACCGATCATGCGTGCGATCATGTGCCTGGGAAAGGGGGCGCATCTTGCTCCCGATCTCGGGGAGAAGCATGACCGTGCCACGCTCCAATGTTTTGTTTCGCCGTCGCCGAATGACGTGATTGCCTCGGACGGAATCAAGCTGGCAGGGGCTGCGCAGCGGCGGACCCGGAAAGGAATTCTGCACCAGGGCAGCGTCAGCCTGAAGGCTTCGGATTCCGGGCGCGGTCCGATTGTGGAGGCGATCCGGCGCGCATTTGCCGAGGAACTCGGTTTCATCTATGAACCTTTTTCCGTTCCGGATTTCCTTTTGAAAGATGCGGAACTGCTTGCGAGACAAAAATATGCGACTGACGCATGGAATGTGGAGAAGGTGACTCCATGCTGATTGCCGATTTGCAGAAATTCCAGCGTATGACGGGAATTTACTTTACGGATCAGAGATTGCTCCGCGAGGCTCTGACTCACAAATCATATGCGACGGAACTCAATCTGAAATATGACAATCAGCGCCTGGAGTTTCTGGGCGATGCCGTAGTGCAGATTGTCCTGACGAAGCATTTGTTCCACCGTTACCCCGATTTGCAGGAGGGGGATCTGACGAAAATCCGTTCCGCGCTGGTGAATCAGGATACGCTGGCGAAGTTCGCGCGTTCTATCTTCTTGGGAAGTTATTTGATGCTGGGACGGGGCGAGACGGAGTCTCACGGAAGTGATCGCGATTCAACTCTTTCGGACGCATTTGAAGCTGTCTGCGGCGCGATTTATCTGGATCAGGGCTCTGCCCTTGTTACGGAGTTTATTCTGAAGACACTGCACGCAAACTGCCGGGAGCCGAGTGACCTTCTGCGTTCCCTGAATCCGAAAGGACTGCTTCAGGAATATACGCAGGCTCACTTCGGGAAAGCCCCGGAATATAAAATTCTCGGTGTCAGCGGTCCGGCGCATAATCCCTGCTATGAGGTCGAAGTTCTGGTGAACGGCAGGCTTCTTGCAAAAGGGGTTGCGGCAAAACGCAAACTTGCGGAACAGGTTGCCGCCAAAGCCGCCATGGAGGTGCTTTCCGCTCAAAAGAAGAGCAAGCCCTGACTGTTCCGGCAGTTCCTGCCCTGATGATTTCCGCAGAATTCCCGTCCGCCGTTTTGTGGCAGGATGTATTGCAGAATACGCATTTATCCTCTGTTCAAGATTCAGGGCATGAAAAAACTTCCGGAAATTTTTCTTCCGGAAGTTTTCCGACTGTATCAATGCAATCAGTATTTGCCTGTCAGAAGGGATGCCGAATCCTTGTCGAGGAAAGTGTGGCAGTCCTTGTGTGTTTGAAGGATGGAGGAGGGGCAGAGGTTGGAGACCGGTCCCTCAAGAGCTCCCTTGACCGCTTTGGCTTTGCGCAGATCGGGAACTGTATTGATGATCGCGGCGCTTTTCATGATCTGTTTGATGCCCATGGAAATCGCCTGTTTCGGAACATCGTCGAATGTCGGGAACCAGCCCTCGCCGAGCTGCTGTTTGCGGCATACTTCATCAAGCGTGATCACGAGATATGCTTTTTCCGTTTCAAAGTCCGCCGGCGGATCGTTGAACGCAAGGTGTCCGTTTTCGCCGATGCCGACGAATGCGACGTCGATCGGACATGCCGCGATTTCCTTGCCGAGCACTTCGCAGGCATGTTCCGGGTTCGGATCGCTGCCGTTGACCGGATGGAAAGACGCCGGTTTCTGCGGCAGGTGAGCGATGAAACGCTCACGGATGTATTTGCGGAATCCTGCGGGATGATCCTCCGGGAGCCCGATGTATTCGTCGAGGTGAAAGATGTTGACCTTGCCCCAGTCGATGTCCGCTTCCTTTGTAAGCGCGGAAAGCATCTCAAACTGGCTGGCGCCGGTTGCGACGATGATGTTCGCATGACCGTTCTTTTTGATTGCGTCCCTGATGTACTGAGCGCCGCATGAGGCGGCGGCTTTGCCGAGGGAGTTCTTGTCCTGGAAAATTTGTACGTCCATTTTGTTTTCTCCTTGTGAGTTTGTATTGGGATCGTATTTGTTTATTTCAACAGTTCCTTGATGAAGACGACACGGTTTTCCGCGCGGGAAAGCTCGGCTGCCTGTCCGATGGCGGTGGAGAGCATCCCCTGTTCGAATGTGGAGGTATTGGTCTCTTTGCCGCGGATCGTCTGGATGAAACTTTCCACGAGCCCCGGGTCGGCTCCGGCGTGCCCGCCGCTGACTTCGGGAATCTCATAGGTGATTTTTTCGCGCGTCCAGCGTTTGATGACCGTGATTGTGCGTCCGGAGAGACTCAGTGAAGCCTGTCCGAGTGTGCCGACGATCGTGTAAAGACGGTCGGACATGCCGGTGACGAAACACTCCATGTGGCTTGCGCGCACGCCGTTTTCATATTCGACCATGGCGATACCGTTGTCATGCACGCTCAAATCGGAAAGATACATACAGGAGTCTTTGACATAACCATCGACCTTTTGCGCCTCTTTGCCCCACTCTGCTCCGTCATAAGTCGCCGCGTCCCTGCAGGCTCCGTTTTTCGCATAGTGGCACTCGGAGCAGCAGGGACCGGGCTTGATGCCTTTTTCAAGCGGGAAGGGGAAGCCCTCCGGCGTGAAAACGTTCATTCCGGCGAATGCCGTGACTTTGTAAGGTTTCGGAAAACCGAAAAGCCAGTTGAAGATATCAAAGTCATGGCTTCCCT
>DXVA01000353.1 GCA_019408975.1 Lentisphaeria bacterium
GCAATATATTATATGTTGCAGTTAGATGAATGCCGATACTTGAAAATCATAACACAGGTTATTTCAAGCGGTTTGAATTTTCGCGGAGGATTGCAGAGTATTCCTTACAGTTTTTCCCATGCCAGACAGGTTACGTTCCCGGCAGAGTCCATCAGCGCGATTTCTCCGGCGATGTCCCAGGCGGGCAGAATATTGACGACTGTTCCTGTCGCAGTATGAATCTGTTCCCAAGCGTGGAAATGCCCTGCCGTTACGGAGGTGATGCCGTGTGCCGAGCATTGGACCGCACAGGATTCAAGATCGGCGCGCGGCAGATACTTCTTATGTGCCATGTTGCTGGTCTTGAGGGAGAGCCGGATATGGTCCGAAACACGCGGCCCGATAGTCGGGGCAAAAAGTTTCAGCAGGAATTTCGTAAAAAAATTGCGGATTGCCCCGCGCAGCAGCAGATATTTCCAGTCTCTTCTGTTGATGGTGTCCCCATGGACAAGCCGGATGGTTTGATTCAGATCATGTTTTTGATCCGTTACCCATGAAAACGCATCCCGGCAGGTGTCGCTGACGAAGAATTCGTGATTGCCTTCGATAAAGCCTATTTCCATTTCCGCGGAATGGATGCGGCACCAGTCGACAAACCGTTTATGTTCCGGCGCTTCATACCCTTTGAGTGCGATCCACAATTCGAAAATATCGCCGAGGAAAAGAATCCCCGCCGGTTTCAGCGCTGCAAGACGATCCAGCATACGGAAGAAAATTTCCGCTTTTTCCGATCCGCATTGAATATGGGAATCCGCAATCAGAATATATTTGTCGTGATAAAGTTTCATTCTGCTTTGATTCGCTCCACCAGCATCGGTATCATGCGTTCGAATTCGACTCCATACCGGACATGGTCGGGAGATTCCATTGTGCGGGCAATACATGCCACCGTATAATCCGCAGCCAGGGCAAGCGCTTTTTCCAAGGAGAACCCGCGCACCAATGCCCCTACCGCTGAACTTGAAAAGATATCGCCGGTTCCGTGGAACGAAACATGGATGCGACGGTGGAAGTAATCGAAGAACTCATCCTTTTCTGCGTTGTAGCCCATAACGCCGAGCTCGTCCGGGGTGAAACTGATTCCTGTCAGAACCGTATTTTTTGCACCGAGTTCCGCAAGACGCTTCAGAAGGTCTTTGATGTAGGTTTCAGTGTAGCCGTCGCCTTTGTAAGGACGATCCAGCAGGAATGCCGCCTCCGTCAGGTTCGGGACAATGATATCGGCTTTGGCGCAGAGTCGTGCCATTGCATGGGCGAATTCCGGAGTGAAGCCCGGATAAAGTCTGCCGTTGTCCGCCATGACTGGATCGATAAACACGAGATTCTCAGGTGTCCGGAATTCGTCGATGAAGCCGGATATGAGTTTCAGCTGTTCGAAAGAACCGAGATAACCGGTATAGATGGCGTCAAAGCCGATTTTTTCCGCTTTCCAGTGTGCTGCAATGGGAGCGATATCACCGGTAAGATCGCGGAAAGTGAAGTTTTTGAACATCGTGTGAGTGGAGAGAACGGATGTCGGAAGCACGGCACATTCGACTCCCATTGCGGAAATGATCGGCAGTGCCACTGTAAGGGAACATTTGCCGACACAGGAAATATCTTGAATCGTTACAATTCGTTTCATTTTACCATCCTCGATTTTCAATCAGTAGTATATCACGCCGAGTCTTTTGATTCAACTCCTCCGTTCGGGATTTTTTAAGGCTCGAATGCAGAAAACGGAAAAAATTCATTATACGGACTGAACGATTGCGCGACAAAAAGGCATAGCCTGCAATATATCCCTCTTTTCAGACCGGGGCAGATACCGGCAAGGGTGGAAATTTCTGTCCTCGTAAATCAGGCTGACTGACGATTTTTTCCAACAATCCTTTTTGATTCGGCGCCTGAAACAGTCATGAGAAATCAAGACAGCAGCTTGTTTACAATCCGCTATGGATTTTCGTCCATGCTGTGAGTAAAGAGAAGTATGATCTTCAAACACAAGGCTGTTGTAAAATGGGAGATGCTTTTGGTAAGACAGTAACAGCAGAAGCATTGTAATGCCGCCCTTGAAAAACGGTAGCATTACAAAATAACTTCTCTTTTTCCGGTGCGGGAATGGAAAAAAAAGGTTTCTGTGATATCTTATCAAGTTATTAAGTTACCGGAAAATGAATTTTGTGAAAGAAGGAACCCTGATGTCTCACCACAATCGAAAACGCGATTTCATGAATTACTGGCGTCTGCTGGGATATGCAAAACCCTATAAATGGCGTCTTACGATAGGAATTCTGGCAGGTTTCATCGCCAGCAGTTCGCTGTTCGGCGGATTGCTCATGATCCCTTACCTGATGAAAGGAGTCGATCCCAACAGACCGGAAAATGTTGCCGCGGTTGAAAAAACGGCAACGCAGATCGTCCAGGTCATGGAGCGGGAAACGGAACCGCAGGAGAAAATCAAAGGCGTCAGCGGCATTCTCGCCGGGCCCCAGAAACAAATGGCGGAACGCATCGTCCAAAGCACAAGCAGACAGAATGCCACGGAACAGGAAAAAATCAAGACAGTCGCCTCGATTCTGTTGACTCCGGACAATCGCGGCGAGCTGGAAAAAAAACTGATCAAAGCGGATGAACAGCTCAACAGTATTGTGCCTGCCTCCTGGAACATGCATATTTCCTACCGGCACGGCGATATCGTGTTTACTGCCGGAAACACGACTCTTCTGGACCTGCCGGCGGAAACGGCATCGGGAAGCATGACGTGGCAGTTCTTTTCGATCTTCGTCGCCGGGTTCGTGCTCCTCTGGATGATCCGCAACCTCTTCATCTTCATCAACAACTACTACACGCGCTGGGTCGGGACGAAAGTCTCGACGGATATGCGCGACGAAGCCTTCCGGAAAATGATGAACCAGTCCATGCGCTTCTACGGTCAGATCGACGTCGGGCAGCTCATCAGCCGTTCGACCAACGACACGGGGGCGCTGGAGGCGGCGATCACGAACTCCATTGCGGACGCCACGCGCTGCCCGCTGGAAATCCTCGCCTGTTTTGCCGCGATTCTTCTTGCCAGCTTCAAATACAACAACTGGCTGCTCGCGGTTATTCTTTTCATCGGGCTTCCGCTCTGCGTGCTTCCGATCATGATCATCGCAAGGAAAATCCGCAAGATTTACAGACGTTCGTTCTCTCAGATCGCGGATGTCGTGACGCGAATGCACGAGGTGCTTTCCGGCATCATCGTCGTGAAGGCATATCACGCGGAAAACCGGGAGGTCCGGCGCTTCGAGGAGACCAATGCCAGATATTTCAACTCCGTGAACCGGGCGTTGAAAATGCAGCTTTTCATGGCGCCCCTGATGGAAACCGTCGCCGTCGGTTCCACGCTGGTGTTTCTCGTATTCAGCTACAGCCAGGGAGTCACCCTGACCGAACTGGCACAGCTCCTGACGCCCTGTTTCCTCGCATACGCCCCGATCAAGGCACTGGCGAAGATTTCCGCGCAGTTTCAGCGGAGCATGGCTGCCGCAGACCGCTATTTCCAGCTTATTGACATTGATACGAGTCTGCATGAGAAGGAAAATCCCGTCGCAATCAGGGAATTCAAAAATGAAATCCGTTTCACCGATGTGGTTTTTGCTTATGATCAGAAGAAAATCCTCGACGGCATCAATCTGGCGATTCCGAAGGGACACGTGGTTGCGGTCGTCGGAGAAACCGGTTCCGGCAAAACCACAATCGCGAACCTGATTGCGCGTTTCTATGATGTGAACGGCGGGAAAGTGACGATCGACGGCATCGACCTGCGGGATGTGAAGACCGATTCCCTGCGCGATCTGATCGGGATTGTATCGCAGGATGCGGTTCTGTTCAACGACACCATTGCAAACAATATCGCCTACGGTGTGCCCGATGCATCGCGTGAGGAGATCATTCAGGCGGCGAAGCAGGCAAATGCGGACCGCTTCATCACGGACGGGCGCCACAAGGACGGCTATGACACCATCGTCGGAGAAAAAGGGTTCCTGCTGAGCGGTGGAGAGAAACAACGTGTTTCCATTGCCCGCGCAATTCTCAAGAATCCGCCGATCCTGATTCTTGACGAAGCCACCAGTGCGCTTGACACCGTCACGGAGAAACTGGTGCAGGATGCGCTGAATAAAGTCATGGCAAACCGTACCGTGTTCGCCATCGCACACCGTCTGAGCACTATCAAGAACGCAAATATGATCATTGTTCTCGACAAAGGGCATATCGTGGAAGCCGGCACCCATGAAGAACTGCTTCGTCTCGGCGGCAGATACAAGAAGCTCCATGATACGCAGTTCGGCAGGCTGGCGGAAGCCTGAATCTTCCTTCCGGCTGTTTCCGGCAGGGGGAAAGCGGAGGGCGGAATTCCATATCCGTTTCTGCACTCCGGACTCCGCCGTCAGTGATTGCATACTCTGATCCGGGCTGTTCTCTTTTCGGGTTCACTTTGCTTTTTCAGTACATAAAATAGGTGATTTTATTCATAAAATAATCATTGATTTTCTATTGAAAACATCTATCTTAAAATGAAAAAAGAGCAAATTGATCCATTAAAAAGGAGACTTCTCATGA
>DXVA01000354.1:0-1821 GCA_019408975.1 Lentisphaeria bacterium
CCATGACGCAGGCGCGGATGAAACCCGCCATTTCCGGCGTCAGGCTGCCGTATTTCAACAGCATGTCGCAGTTGAAGACCTTTTTCCCGAACTTGCGGATCGTCAGGCAGGGACCGTCCGCCGCCAGCGGCGGGATAATCGCATTGACACGGCTTCCGTCCGCAAGCCGGGCGTCCACCATCGGACTTGAGGTATCGATGCGGCGCCCAAGCGGAGTGACGATCCGTTCGATGATCCGCATCAGATGGTCAACACTTTTGAACTGATAACCGCTCAGGGAGATCCGCCCGTTCTTTTCCACGTAAATCCGGTTTTCATCCACCACCATGATTTCCGTGATCGAATCATCGGAAAGCAGCGGCTCCAAAGGACCCAGTTTGAGCAGGTCGTGAACAAGAGTCTCCTTGAATTCGCGCAATACCTCGCTGTCCCATTCCGCAAGCTCGCCGCTCAGGGAACCGCAGATATCGTCAAGCACTCTGACTGTGTATTCCTCAAGCTGCCTGGCGGAAAGCTGCTGCTGTTGAAGCTCTCGCTTGTTGAGCTGTTCCAGCAGGCGGCGGCTGATCTGCTGCTGTATCTGCTGTTCCCGCGCTCCGACAAAGGAACCGGCGGCGCTGAGGCGGAACAGATGTCCTTTGAGCTCCACGTCCAGCGAAGTCAGCACGGGATGACGGAAGAACGGCGCTCCCCCGATCATCGAACTTCCGTCGCCGGACGCATCCTCCACATGCCAGTTGCCCCCGGTGAAGATAAACCGGAGCTGACAGGGAGCCAGCCGGGAATCCGCACAGTTCGCCTCCCGCGAGGAACCGAATGTATAAACACGGTCAGGCTCCGGCGTAAACTGCGCCAGCAGATTGTTTTTTTCATACAGCTTCAATACATTGAGCATGGCTTACTCCTTCGCATTCCGCAATGTATTGGCTGTATCCCGGCTGCGTTTCTTAATCTTTTCCACTTCATCCCCGCTGCGCTTCAGCGTCTCGGCACTCTCCTCCCTGAGCCTGTCCTCCCAGTCAACATTCAGCAGCAGGATGATTTCGCGGTCGGTCCCTCCCGTGCTGGTGGAGCCGAAAAGCCAGGAACCGACCACGGGAATCTCCGAGAACCACGGCAAGCCCTCCTGCTTGTCGGAGTATTCGTTGTGCCCGAAACTGCTGATCACCATCGTGGAACCGGCGTCCATGGTATATTTGGATTTCGTCATATACTGCGCCACATCCTTGTCCTCGTCGGTCCGAGTCCAGCTGTTTTCATTCTTCGGGCGCGTAAGCTGCATATCGAAGTCGAGCCCGATCGTATTGGAGTTCAGCGTATAAGGCGTCGCCGTCACCTGAAATCCGTATTCGATTTCCTTGAGATCGGTGTTGTACTGCGAATAAATACGGACATTCAGCACGCCGCCCTGCTGGAACGCCGCCTTCTCGCCGCTCAGCGTGGACAACCGGACTTCGTAAACGACCTTGGCAAGATTGTTCTGCTGGAGAATATCGATCGTGCCGGAAAAACCGTCCACTTTAAGCCCGCGCGTTTCGCCGATGCTGAAATACTTCATGATCTCTCCGAAAGCCCAGTTCCATTTCACCGGAGAATCCACCTTGATGCCGAGCTGGCGCAGTTTATTCTTGTCCACATCAAGAAATACGATCCGCATGGCGATCTTGCGCGATGTAATGCTCAAAGCCGAACTGTTCACGGTGCAGTCGAACTGGCGGAAATACTCCGTCAGAAGCCCGGTCAGCTGTGTGCGCCGTGCGGCGTCGTAGACCTCTCCGGAAACGAATACGGTCCGGTTCAGCAGCCGCAGGGAGATATCCT
>DXVA01000354.1:1831-3268 GCA_019408975.1 Lentisphaeria bacterium
TCCTCAAAGTGCTGCCGCCGCATGAATTCCTGTGCATCCGCAAGAATTGCCGCGGCATCCAGCTCGGTATTGTTCACGACCTCGCCTTTCGTCCCTGCCAGCGCCATAATCCGCCGAATGCGCTCCACCGTGGCGGCATCCCCGCATTTCCCGGAAAGCAGCAGTTTGCCCTCCCCGACGTCAAAGCGGATATTCGGGGCTTCCTGCAATATTTTTCGGAAAAGCGCCCAGTTGGCGGGGCGCACCTGGATATCAAGGATGTCGCGAACCGTGGCGGCGTCACGCAGTACCACCCGTTCCGTTCCATAATTCAAAGCGGAAACAACCAGTTTCTTTTTTGCGGGGATATATTTCACAGTCACGGCATCACTGCCGCCGGTTTGAACCTCCGGCACGAAATCAAGCGCGATTTCAACCTGCTTGCCGCGAATCAGCTCCAAAGTCCTCGGTTCGACGTCTGCGGCAGAGGCTGAAAGAGAAAGAGCAGACAGGAGAATCCAGCAGAATATCTTATTCATGTTTCACCTCCGCGGCACGTTTCGCACGCAGTTCCCTGCTCATGGGAATCATATTGCCGGCTTCCACGCCGGACGCTTCGGACGCGGACGGATCGGCGACCGGGCGCAGCATCAGGGACAACTGTCCGACTGTCAACGCATGAGTCAGAAGCACACCCTCCTGCGGAGTCACCATCAGAGTGACGCCGGAATAAGTCGTCATGCCGCTTTCATCGGCAGACCCCGGACGGAAATTCTGCCCGACAGCCAGCACAGGTATCCGGGAAAGCAGAATCTCGGTGCGCGCCGGTTTTTTCGGAGCCGCGGGGGGAGCCGTTACAGCCTCCGCCGTATTGCCTCCGTTCCTGCCCGCGGCGGCGATCAGCAACAAAGCGGTATTGTCCGCCTCCTCGCTCTCCCCGCTGACGCTGGTAAAAAGAATATCGACCATGTCCCCGGGCTGAATCAGATTATTGACGGAAGAAACCGGAGTGACCGGAATCGTGACGGCACGCATATGGGCGGGAATCCGGCTCTGGAAGCTTGGACGCTCCGGCGAGGCGAGATCAGACCAGAAAATCTGCTGCCCGGCACCGATCTGGCGTGTGGTTTTGCGTCCCACAAGCATCAGGATTTTACGTTCGGTCTCCTCTGCGGCGGAAGCGCTCCCGGTTCCCGGAACCGTAATGCTGACTTCCGAAACGGACTCCGCAGGGAAACTGCGAATCTCAAGATCATTGCGGGTCAGCTCCTGCTCCGGCTTGATATCGGCAGATGCCGCGAGCAGAAACACTTTCTTCTGTTCGTTCCCGCGCTGCTGCAAAGTCAGATATTTATTCACGGCAAGAATCGACAACGTGCCCAGCACTATTGCCGCAATCCATGGCAGGCGCCGCTTCCATGCCGTTTCGTTTTTGAGATTTTCAGCCATTTTCGTTCC
>DXVA01000354.1:3278-4621 GCA_019408975.1 Lentisphaeria bacterium
ATTTATACGTGACGGTATTCATCCCGGACAGCTCTCCGCTTCCGGGCGCAATGGAAATATCGCAGAAAAAACGCCCCTTCCGCGCCTGTATCAGCCGCATGCCCGAACCGGCTGCGGCTTTGCTCATGGATTCCTCCCGCCGCCACCCGTTCTGCTTCAGACGGACAGAAAGCTGTTTCTCCAGTTCTCCGGCTCCGGCGGAACTGCCGGTCACAAGAAAAGGCGCGTTGTCCCTGCCATACATGCACAACAGAATCCGCCCGACCTCCAGCCCGCGAAGCGCGTCAGGGCAAACAGGCTCGCGTTTTCCCCGCTCCACGGCGGCATGCACAATCCTCCATCCCTGTCCTTCCCTCCGCAGCATCACTCCGGTCAGCGCATCCCCTTTCCGGAACAACATGACGAACTGCCCGCTTTCACCCCGCGCAGGCAGTTCCAGCGAAACAAACCCTTTCCCGCGCATTTCCTGAGCAACCCGGTTCCGTGCCGAACTCAATGAACCGTTGAAAAACTCCGATCGGTAATGAATACCGGATTCCGGAGTTTCCATCCGATACTCACGGGTATGCGAATGCCCGGAATGCTTTGCAACAACCGGCTGGGAACGTGTCACGGTTCCGCCTGAGACTTCCGGAACCCTTCGGAACACGGCAAGCATTCCCGGGTCCAGCAGGACGGCACCCATTCCAAGGATCAGGCAGGTGCCCGCCAGTTTCGCGGCAATTCTTCCTATGGAAACAAATCGTTCTTTTCTCATTTGAAAATCCCTTTCAGCTGTTCCCAGACAGATCTGTGACTTTTTACATAACCGTTCCGGTTCGGCATCCGGCAGACACGGGACTGGAAGTGCATTTTTTCATCGCCTTTCCAGTCGATCGCATAACATAAGAATTCTTTTGGGAGCAGCGTCCGAGCCTCCACTTTCACCTGCCCGCCGGAAAAGTAATCCAGCCCCAGAGGCGTGCTCAGCAGACGTCCCGATTCTCCGAAAGTCAATAAGCCGGTGACAATCTTGACTGCGCTGAAATTGACAAACGAAGAAAACTTTTTGGTGACAGCCGGATTCATCTTCGCCACATTGACCGGCGTGACCGCAGGATTTTCCGAAAGATCGCCGAACAATTTTTCCTGAACCTTTTTCATGCTGGCGTCGGACGGCATCGCATCATTATTACGGCTGCGAATATCCGCTATCACGCGCGCCGCGTTCAGAGCGCGCGGACGGTAAAGCAGCATATGCGGCACCTCAACCACACCGGCAATCAAGGTCAGAAGCAGAGGCATCATCAAGGCGAACTCCAGCATCACGACGCCGCTGTCCCTCCTCAAACGGCAAACCAGCC
>DXVA01000355.1:0-435 GCA_019408975.1 Lentisphaeria bacterium
CGGGAGCAGCCGGACGAGCGCCAAAGGTGCGGGAGCAGCCGGACGAGCGCCAAAGGTGCGGGAGCAGCCGGAACAGTGCATCGCATCTCCGGCGGGGGATTTCCTGCTGTGCACCGCCGACTTGCGCAGTTGGAACGCGGCAGAGGCAACGCGCCTGCACCATGGTCTTTGCAGAGTTGCCTGCCGCAGTATGCCCTGACAAGAAAAATTGTTTTCCGGCGATATGAAACTTGATTTTTTTGCAGGTCGCGGTATTTTGTAAAATGAATTGAAGTTTGACAGCGGAGTTTCAGCCATTGTGAAGAAATCAGATAATGCACCACGGAAAACACGCATCAGCGATATCGCCGCCATGGCGGGAGTCAGCCGCATGACCGTCTCGCAGGCGCTTAATCCGCGTGCGGGTTCAGTCAGGGTTTCGCCGGAGACGCGGGC
>DXVA01000355.1:445-4609 GCA_019408975.1 Lentisphaeria bacterium
CGCACAACAGCTGAACTACCGTCCGAATCTCGCGGCAAGGCAGCTGGCGGGAGGCAGCAGCAAGATTGTCGGGTATATCCTCGATACCCAGAGCCCGGAAAACTGGTATTCCTGCATGGCTACGGTCGAACAGATTCTCGGAGAAGCCGGATACCGGCTTCAGATCGGGACGCAGCATGATAATTTCCGGGCGATTGAAGAACAGGTGGCGGATTTCCATGCACGCAATGTGGACGGAATCATCTGCTGTTCCCATACATACCTCGGATTCGGCGCAAAAATCGCACCGCTGTTCGACGGTTTTCTCAACAAGGTGTTCATTCATGAGCCCGTTGCCCCCGGAACCGTCTCGTTTGTCGCGCAGGATCAGAGGGCAGGCATCCGGATGCTGGTTCAGCGACTCCTGTCCCGCGGATGCAGAGCCCCGTATCTGATCACTCCGGGCATCACGGACTGCGTGCATTACATCCGGATCAACGCATTCCTCGAAATCATGCGGGAACGGAACTTTCACAATCCTGAGCGGTATTCTTTCCAGCAGCAGCCCCCGGACAGCCTGATCACGGAAGCCGGCTGCGACTGGCTCCTCGACCGGATTCTTCCGCTTCATCCGGACGGGCTGATTGTTTACAATGACATCATTGCGATCCGTCTGGTCAATCTGCTGAAAAAACGGAGACTGCGGGTCCCTGAAGATATTGCGATCGTCAGCCATCGCCATACAAAATACGGCGAGGCTGCATCTCCGTCGATTACAGGGCTGGATTACCGTTTCCACGAGATCGGGCGGGAAGCTGCTGCGCTTCTTCTCAAGTTCATGCAGATGCCGAAAGCCGGAGAGCGCCCGGTCATCGAAAAGTATATTCAGCCGGTCCTGTTTTCCGGCGAGTCCGCGTAAAAAAGTCAACAGAATCCTTGCATTTTCCTAACGGAGAAAAGGTTGCATTTGCCCGAAGCGGGGATAATGTAACAGCAGGATGATATATCGGTAAATTAACTGCGGGAAAACGGTGCAGACCTGGCAATTGGGACGGCGGATACGTTTTTTTGCAGATTTTTTCAAAAATATTCCGCTTGACCTATTGACAAGGAGGGCAATTTCCATTATAATATAAGAAAGATGATATATCGGTAAATCAAAGCTGGCGGACAAAGAACGTTAAATGTATTTCAAATCATTCATAGCATAGGAGAAAGAGAAATTATGGACGCTTACAGGAAAAACGGAAGATTTCGCAGGAACATCCCCGGCATCGGGAAAAGCGTAAAAGGATATTGTTTTACCTTGATAGAGCTCCTTGTCGTAATAGCAATCATTGCAATTCTCGCGGCGATGCTGCTTCCCGCGCTGAACAAGGCAAGGGAGAAGGCGCGGCAGATCAGTTGTGTCGGCAACATGAAACAGATCGGACTCGCTTCAACCCTGTATTCCGGCGATTATAAAGACTGGGTCATCTGCCGGCAGAAGTGGGGAGAAGCCGGTGTGGAAACCGCATGGGCGGTCGCTTTCAGAAAATTGGGATATCTTCCTGCGGAAAAAGCATTCCAGTGTCCCTCGGAAAAAGTGAAAACCATCGTTAAAATGCCGGGGGAAGATGGATATGACTTCAGCAATCTGGAAGAGACATGGAGCTATGGAATCAGTTACTGGACATTCGGCTGTCCGAGTTTTGATGCAATTCCGCGCCAGGTCAAAACCACGGAAGTCATCAAATACGGAGGAGACAGCAACACAATCATGTTCGGAGACGCCATTCCGCAGGATGGGACATACCCGCGGACAGGGGAAAAAGGGATGATCGAAGTAACCAGTGCGACAATCAATCAAATGGGGTTTTACCCCAGCCCGACAGCATTTTACGGCTCGCCGTTCCTGCGTCACGGCAACGCCGGATGTTTTGCATTCCTGGACGGTCACGCGGGATCAGTGCTGCGTTCGGAGATCGTGGATAAAAAATACTGGTCTCCGCGCCAGTGGAATACCGCAATACCCTTCAAACGGTATGGTGAATGGTAAGGCGGACGGGTTTGCTGCAGAAAAGCGGAATTACAAAAAATATTTTATCTGAACTTGAAAGAGTGTGAATTCCGCTTTAATTTTAGAAAACATAATATCTGCCGGTTCCTATTGAAAGAGCCTGGAGAAAATCCTCTGAAGTTGTCTTGAGCCAAACAATATAAGGAAAAGAAAAACATGTCGGAAAAAGAAATTTCATTGTTTTATTACTATTCATGGCAGTATGTGCCTGACGTCATGATCCCGAATATTTTTGCCGAATTCAAGGCGAACGGAGTGGAACATGTCGTGTTCAGCCACATCTGGGCGACAAGGCTCCTGCGTGACCCTGCGTTCTTTGCTCCGCTGATGACAATGGCGCGGAAAGCCGGAATCCGTCTGGGAGCCGTTCACGCGCCGTGGGGCGCGGCATTCGACCTGAACTGTTCCGACATGGCGCGGAGGAAAGGCTTGTTTGAGGACCACAAAACCGCAATGGCATATGCCGCCGACGCGGGGTGCAGAACCTACACGATCCATGTCGGCGCCTACAGCTGGGTCATGGAGCATCTCCCGTTGGAACGTCTGCGCGATCTGGCGTTCGATGCCTTGGAACGCCTGCTGCCGGAAGCGGAAAAGCTCGGGCTTGTAATCGCCGTGGAAAACAGCTATGAACCGCCGAACAGCGCATCGGAAGTCGTCGGGCTCGTCTCAAAGTTCGACTCTTCGCACATCGGGTGCTGCTTCGATACCGGCCATGCCTGTCTGATGTCTCCGTTTCCCGGCAAGGAACGCTCGAAATATTTTGGAGAAATTGATGATGCATGGTGGAACGGACTTGTGGAGACGGCGGATTCCTTTGAGAAGATGAAACCTTATATCGTGACTGCGCACCTGCATGACAATGACGGGTACAGCGATGCGCATGACCTGCCCGGATGCGGGCGGATCGACTGGAAGCGGCAGATTGAAAACCTGCGCTCCTGTCCGCGCCTGATGTCGCTCCAGACCGAGGTCAGGACAATTCCCCGCGGTCTGCCTGTGAAGACACTGGCGGAAACATTCCGCGCCATTCTGAGCTGAACATCGAAAATACAGGAGAAAAAATCAAATGAAACTGCTTTTGCCGATCCTCCTTTCCGCAATCACCCTGCATGGAAACGAACTGATGGATTATCAGCGCATCAAAAAACAGTCCGCAGAAAATCTGATTCAGGATGCCGGTTTCGAGGAAAGATCGCCGCATTGGAAGAACCTGAATGCGGGAGGCTGGAAGATCGTATCCGGCGCAGGGCGCAACGGTTCTTCGGGGCTTGTCAATACCCGCAAAAATCCGAATGATTATGTTCTCCTGCAACAGGAATTCAAGCTCAAACCGGATACGGCGTATGTATTCGGCGGGTGGATCAGGACGGAAAAGCTTTCGGGGCGCGGGGCGTCGCTCTGCATCGAGTGGAGCAATGCCCGGACCGGCAAGTGGCTCGGCGGAAGCTATATCGGAGACGTGTCCGGCACCAATGACTGGCAGGAGGTCAAAGGCAAATTCGTTGCAAAGGGATATCCCGACCCGGTCAGATGCCATATCTCTTTCTATGTCAGGAAAGGCAGCCGGGGCAGTGTCGCATTCGATGACGTCTATGTCCGCCCCGACTCGGCGGAATGGAACGCCGGGATTCTTTACCCGATACAGGAGACTGTTTCTACAAAGGACTGCTCCTTTGAACTTGCCAGCTTTATCTCCGGGGAGTTCCGCTACAAAAAAGAAAAGAAACCGCGCCTTTTATGCAAAATCGAAATCTCCGACGGCGGAAAAACTCTTCTGAACCGGAAGTTTCCGGTGGAAAAGAACCGGATAATCGTGAATTTCAAACCGATGCCCGCCGGGGAAAAACATATGAAGCTGACTCTGCTTGACGAAGCCAACCGGATGATCCTTGCGGAAAAGGAACTTGCTCTCCGTGTCGTCCCGGAAAACGAACTCATGAAACGCACGGTCAGAATCGACCGGCACGGGCGCACTCTGGTGAACGGGAAACCGTTTCTGCCGGTCGGCATCTATATGAGCGGGCTGACGAAGGCGCAGATCGACACTGTCGCCGAAGCCGGCTTCAATACCATTTTGCCGTATCAGAGCCCCACCCTGTCTCTTATACACATCTGACGCTGCC
>DXVA01000356.1:0-1608 GCA_019408975.1 Lentisphaeria bacterium
CGCCCGGCACAGTTCAGAATACATTCGGGGTTATTGCTGGTGACGCTGTCCACGCCGTTTCCCAGCTGTTTGAGAAATTCCTCCTCACGGTCAACGGTCCAGGCGTCCACCTGTGTCCCGACGGCATGAAAACCTTGCACGACCTCCGGCGTGACGCGGTCGCGCCAGAGCCCGACGGAGTCGAACATGCGGTAGTCCTCATAGTCGAAATCCGGCAATGCACAGTCGGGATTGCCGTGAATCAGAATTTCCGGGTGTCTTCTCTTCATCTCCTTCAGCAGGTCCAGATGAAAACTGACGAGCGTGAAGCGCCCCGCCATATTGCGGCGCAGCAGTTCCGCTGTGACAGCCTCGGCAAACGGAAGAGAATCAACCTTCAGCTCCACCAGGTGAAACAGATGGGGATTTCTTTCGTCAGCCAGTTCCAGCACTTCCTCGAATGCGGGAATCGGAGTCCCCGCGAACTGTTTCGACTTCCAGCTTCCGAAGTCATATTTCCGCAGTTCACCGAACGTCATGGATGCAATTTCCCCCTTTCCGTCCGAGGTTTCGTCAATCGACGCATTATGGCATACGACAATGCGGTGGTCCGCTGTCCAGTGCAAATCATATTCGATCCGGTCACAGCCAAGCCGGATTGCCGCTTCAAACGACGGCAAGGTATTCTGCGGATATTTTTCCGGGAATCCGCGATGCCCGCAAATCTGAATTTTTTTCATCTCTTTTTCCTTTCTGAAAGTGATTTTTTGCGCATACTATGTCTCTGCATATCATAAAAACAATCATTTTCAGAGGAATAACAATCATTTTTCAAAGAAAAAGCATTATTTATGAGCGTTTTTATAAAAGCCGCTCATTGATATTGCGTGTTTTCATGCTATGGTATCTCCCTTTGGGAAAGCATTGCCATGAAAAGAGACCGGATTCAGCAAATATTGAATGATTTACAGAGCCTGCGCGTTCTTTCAACAGCTCAGGCGGAAGAACGCTACCATGCAAGCAAAGCCACGATCCGCCGGAACTTCAATGAACTCGCCGCATCGGGGCTTGCACTCCGGACGCATGGAGGCATCCGCTTCCTTGAGCAGGGAGTGCCGTCTGTTCCTTATGGGCTCCGGGAAGAATGGAACACAGAAGAAAAAAGAATCATTGCACAGGAAGCAGTCCAATACATCCGGGACTGCCATTCCGTTATGATTTACGGTGGCTCCACGACGGAACACCTGGGGCTCTATCTCTCCAAAGGGCGTATCGTCACCAATCTTCCCGATCTGTGCCGTACCCTGCGGATGCGTTTTCCCACCGGCGACGGGCCGCAGGTCATCCTGACCGGAGGTGAATTCGATTTCCGGACGGGAAATCTGGAAGGTCCCGCGTTGCGCCGTTCCCTCGAAAATTATGAATGCGATGCGGGAATCGCCTCCGCTTACGGAGTGGATGAAACCGGGCTGATTGATATTTCCGACGAATGTTCGGAACAAATCGCCCTTATGCTTGGAAAGTCCTCGCTGCGGATCATACTTGCGGATCATTCCAAGTTCAAACGGAAAGGATTCTGCCGTTCCCTGCCGTGGAATAAGATTCATATCCTCATCACAACTTTCGATC
>DXVA01000356.1:1618-4596 GCA_019408975.1 Lentisphaeria bacterium
GGCGTGAAAGTTGTATTCGTCCCTGTGCCGGACAAGAAACATTTTCCCCGCTGAAAGTACTTTCACTTTCGCAATAGCGTTCCTTCTGCTGCCGAGCGGGAAGAAGTGAAAGCCCGGCATAGATGCGGCGCATTTGTACCGGGCATTCTGAAATTTCGTTATTTAATAGTGCGATGTTTTGCATCGCAAAAATAGCTTCGTGCAGGACTTTCAGTCCTGCTTCAGTCCAGCGGAATAAGCTGGTCGCCGCAGGCGAAATCCCCGATACCGCGCTTGCATCGCGGTAGTTCATTTTTCCCCTTATGCTCTTTTATGGGAGCGATATCCGTAAATTGCCACTACAATGAGGCAGATCAGCGGAAGGACGAAGGAGAGATTGACTGCCGGCATCCCGAAAAGAGTTCCCTTGTCGATGATTGCCGCCTGAAGCGGAGGCAGTACCGAACCGCCGAGGATTGCCATGATCAGCCCCGCTGCGCCGAACTTCGCATCGTCTCCGAGTCCCTCCAGCGCAATGCCGTAAATGGTCGGGAACATCAGCGACATGCAGGCGGAAATTCCGACGAGGCAGTACATTCCGAGGTTGTTTTCAAAGAAGATCGTTCCCAGAGTGAGAACGCTCCCCGCAGTTGCAAGCAGCATCAGGAGACGTCCCGGATTCAGGTAGCGCAGCAGGAAAGTGCAGATGAAGCGGCTGAAACAGAAGATGATCATGGCGATGATGTTGTATCTCTGTGAGAGAACTTCCGCAGTCTTTTCATCCATGCCCTGCGACATGAACAGACGGGTTCCATACTGAATGATGAAAGTCCAGCACATGATCTGTACGCCGATGTAGAAGAACTGCGCGATTACTCCCTCGCGATAGCGTGGAATGGAGAAAATGCGCTTGAGCGTCGGCAGGAAATTGATGTCGTGTGCCTGATCGTGGTTCGCGGGCATTCGGGTGAATTTGATCAGGAAAAACAGGGCAATGATCACAAGCCCGATGATCAGATAAGGCTGGATCAGGATTGAAAGATCCGAATCTCTGACTGCCGCGAATTCGGTGTCGGTGAGACCGGCGCGCTGGGTGGTGTCGAGAGGGCTCATTTTCGCCTGAATGAAGTGCATTGCCACATACATGCCGATCAGCGAGCCCATCGGATTGAAAGATTGCGCGAGATTCAGCCGCCGGGTCGCGGTTTCCTCGGTTCCCATGGAAAGAATATAGGGATTGGAGCTTGTTTCAAGGAAGGAGAGCCCGCAGGTCAGGATGAAATACGCGATGAGGAACGGATAATAGCTGCCCGTCATTTTTGCCGGAAAGAAAAGAAGCGCCCCGACCGCATAGAGCGCGAGCCCGAGCAGAATCCCGGCTTTGTAGGAATATTTGCGGATGAAGATCGCCGCCGGAAATGCCATCGCAAAATATCCGCCGTAGAATGCGACCTGTATCAGCGCACCGTCCGTCACGCTCATCCTGAAAATTTTGGAAAATGCCTTGACCATCGGATTGGTGATATCGTTGGCGAATCCCCAGAATGCAAAGCATGAAGTGATCAGGATGAATGGAATCACATAGCTGATTCCGTCTTTGTGCAAAAGTGACTGTCCGTTGTTTTTCATGATAAATCCGTCCTTTCTCTGAACTGGATCATCGGTTTTCCTGAAACGGCGGAATCTGCCGCGCGATTCTGTTTTACCGGTGAAGCCCGCTTTTCTTAATTTCATCAAGGGCGGGGACAGGTGAACTTGTCCCGAAATCCCCCCTGCATGATACTGTTGTCCAAGTTGGAGATTTTTCAATCTCATGATCCCGGAAAAAACGTATTTTCTTTCTGAATTCAGTGGTTCCTGAAACGCCGGGGCGGTTCTCCGGTGAGCTGTTTGAACTTTCTGGAAAAATATTCCGGTGTGGCGAATCCGCAGATTTCACCGATCTCCGCGGCGGTCAGATTGCTGTTGTCCAGCAGTACCAGGGCGTTTTGCAGACGCACATGATTCAGATACTGCGCGGGGACGATCCCGAGTTCTTTTTTGACGAGCCGCGTCAGTGTTGTCCGATGGCATTGAAGCCGTTCCGCAATTTTGATGAGATTCAGTTCTTTGTTTCCCGCTTCTTCTGCGACAATCTGCCTGAAGCGGGTGACGAGATGTGTTTCTTTCGATTTTTCCTTTTGCGTATCTGCCGGAGAGCCTGCAAGCGACAGAATCCGGTAGACGAGAGCTCCGCCGAGATAGCGTGCGGCATCGCTCAGTCCGTCCAGGCTTTCATATGCCCGGCGGAAAATTTCTTCGGGCGGCTGCCCTGCGTGAAACGGTTCCCTCGGATATTGGAACATGCCGAGGACGCCGACTGCATCCATTCCGTCGAATGTCATCCAGTAGTAATCGAAGATACTGCTGATCCCGTGAATTCGATGTGCTTCAAAAGGATAATAATAAATTGCCTGTTCCGCTTCGAGTGTGTATTCCCGGTTTCCTATTGCGAATGCCGCATTTCCGCTTCTGCACCAGAAAATTCCGCAGTGCGGACGGTAAATACCGTCATTTTTTTCCTCCCATCCTGCGTATGCCTGATATCTTCCGACTCCTTTCAGCGCAAGCGGCATCGGCGGAATCTTATCCGCCGGAATGGAACGGTGGCGTGCAAAGTTCATATCTTCTCCGTGCAATATTTATTTTTCCGTTTATTTGATAAAATACATCATAAGGACAAGTTTTGCAACTTTTGTTCAATTGACAAAACAGGTTTTTTCATTATAATAAATAGCAGAAAACAATATAGGAGGTTTTATGCAGATGTCTTTCGGAGAAAACGGAAGTAAGAAAATCTCAAGGATGAAAATTCATATTTTCACTTTAATCAAACTTCTGATCAGGAAAAGTTGTAAAATTGGTATTTCATTCCGGCAGCAGGACAGGGCAGAACATCGCCATTCCCCTGATCCTGCTTCTTCTTTCTTCCTTCGGTTGTTCAATTGTTTTCCTGTTCA
>DXVA01000357.1 GCA_019408975.1 Lentisphaeria bacterium
ATTTTGATTCTGGGCAGGATCTCTTTGCTCTGTTCGATTGCCCCGCAGAGACGTTCCTGCAGGTCAATCAGCGAAATAATCGTGGATTTGCTTTCCGGTATCATGTCATTATCCTTACTGTGATGAAAAGAGACAAAAAAGGCGTAAAGGACACGAAACCGGACATTTCTGCCCGAATCATCTCTGAAGCCCTTTACGTCCTTCCTGGTATGCCGCTGCCGCGGCGCGATGCAAATACTGTTACTTGCTGTTCAAAACCTCTGCGATCTGAACCGCATTCAGGGCGGCGCCTTTCAGAAGCTGGTCGCCGCTGACGAACATCTCAAGACCCTTTTTGTCATTGCGGGAGATATCCTGGCGGATACGCCCGACGAGAACATCGTATTTGCCCGTTGCGTCAACCGGCATCGGGTAAATTTTTTCCGCAGGGTTGTCGCGCAGTTCCACGCCCGGAGCCGCCGCGATGATCGCGCGCGCCTCTTCCGGCGTAATGTCTTCCTCGAATTCAAGGTTCAGGGACTCGGAATGAGCGCGGAGAACCGGAACGCGGACCGATGTGCAGGAGATCAGCATCTCGGGCGCATGCATGATCTTCTTGGTCTCATTGACCATCTTGATCTCTTCTTTGGTATATCCGTTTTCCTTGAACGAGTCAATATGCGGGAACAGGTTGAATGCGATTCTCTGCGCCATGACCTTGACCTCGACCGGTTTACCTTCGAGAACGGCTCTGGACTGATCGATGAGCTCCTGCATTGCGGGAGCGCCGCCGCCGGATGCCGCCTGATAGGTCGATGCAATCAGGCGCCTGACCTTTTTCGCCTTGTGCAGGGGATATACCGCGACAGCCATGATGGCGGTCGTGCAGTTCGGGTTCGCGATGATTCCCTGATGCTTGAAAGCATCTTCCGGATTGATTTCCGGGATCACCAACGGAACGGTGTCAACCATGCGGAACGCACTGGAGTTGTCGATCATCACGCAACCGGAATCCACGCAGGCTTTCGCAAATGCTTCGGATGTGGAGCCGCCCGCGCTGAAGAGAGCATAGTCAACGCCTTTGAAGGAGTTTTCCGTCAGTTCTTCCACCGTGATCTCTTCGCCTTTGAATTTGAGTTTTTTACCGGCGGAACGCGATGACGCAAGAAGTTTTATGGAGGACACCGGAAAATTGCGCTTTTCCAATGTTTCCAACATTTCAATTCCGACGGCGCCGGTGGCACCTACGACTGCTACACTCTTAGCACTTCCCATTTTCAGGCAGCTCCGATTTTGTTTGTTTTTCATCCGTGAAAATTCACATAACTTCTTCACCAAAAAGAAGTCCGTATAATTTAACCCCGTTTTCCGTTTTTTCAATGGAAAAAGTGCAAAAAAGAGAGTTTTCTCACTGTCTTGAGCACTGCGCGGCTGCCGGGTAAACGAAGGACTCCGGCGGAATCCAAATCTGTACCGGAATATGTCCCATTGGCGCATCGCTGTTTTTCCGAAGAAAAAGCTTTTTTTTACTTTTTCCCTATTGACAATCCCGGTTTTCCGTTTATAATATGGGAATATTCAGTGCAAACGTTTTAACCTGATCAGGGAGACGGCAGTATGGCAGTTACAATCATGGACATCGCAAAGGCTTCCGGGAAGAGCTATCCGACGGTCAGCCGCGCCATGAACGACCATCCGAAAATCAGCGAAAAGACCAAACGGGAAATCCGTGCGGTTGCCGCAAGGCTCGGATACCGTCCCTCTTTTGCCGGAACGGCGCTGAAAAAAGGGCGCACTTCCACATTTTCCATCGTCGTCCCCGATCTTGCCGATCCCTATTATGCGAAGTTCATCAGCTTCTTCAAGCATGTCGCACAGGAAAAAGAGTTCGATGTTGTGGTTTATGATTATGAGCGCCGCCCCGATCTGGAACGGAAATATCTCGAACGCATGATGAGCGGCTGCTGTGACGGAGCGGTCGCGTTCATTACCAGTTTTCTTCATACGCATGACCTTGTGGAAGAACTCTGGAACGCCCGGGTTCCGCTGACGGCAATCGGCACGCCCCATGAATTTGCGGGAAACGCGAAATATGACTGGGGTTCGATTGACACCGATTCCTCCGTCCTGAAAATACTGCGGCATTTGAAGCGGCAGGGCAGGCGGCGCCTTGTTTATCTTCAGGAACCGCAGCCGGAGGAGATCAGCAGTCTTCTGTTGAAATATCTGGAGAATCTCCTGAGCAGAGCCGGTTTGCATTTTTCCCCCGATTCCTGTTTCATGCTGCATTCCAAAGGTCAGAACCAGGCGGAGGAAGGGTTCAATGCCGGGCTGAGCCTGCTGAAAAACAATCCGGAAGTGGACATGATCTGGGCGCGCAACGGGTTTCAGGCATATGGTTTGCTGCTTGCGGCGCACCGGTGCGGTCGGAAAGTGCCGGAGGATCTCGCGGTCATTATAAATGACAATACCTGGATCAGCCGTTATTCGATTACACCGCTTTACTGCCTCGACCAGCATCTTGACAAATTGGCGGAGCGGGCATTTGAAGCTCTTTACGGCAGAACCGTGTCCCGCGAATGGGAGGAGCCGCGGCGTTTCCTGATTGCGGCGGATGCGGTGATTTTCAACGAGCATCCTTAGAATTCCAACCGTCGCCGCGACAATGGCGTATCGCATGATTCCGGATTCCATCGTATGATTCAGATAACGGCAAACATGAGAAAATATAATTTCAAGGCGGTGAAAAACATGGACAATATCGAAGGATTCAAGCCGGTTCCGTTCTATTTCATCAATACGACGCGGAAAGAGGAACTTTCCGCCGCCGAAGCTGGAAAGGCGATGAGGCGCCTGAAAGATGCCGGATACGGCGGATGCATTTTCTTCAACAAACCGCCTACGGGTTTTTCACGGGAGGAATATCTTTCCGACTACTGGTTTGAAGTGACGGAGAATTTCATTATTGCGGCGGGAGAGCAGCGGCTGGAATTCTGGATCAATGACGGTTACGACTTTCCGCCCGGAGATGTTGCCGGGCGGATCGAAGCGGCGGACCCCGCTCTGAAACAGCGGCGGCTGAAACGTTTTCCCGACGGGCATATCGAAGCCGTCGAAGTGGACTGGGGATTCCCCGCATTCGAGGAACCGGAGAGTTCCCGTCTTTTCATCGAACTTCTTTACGAGGAATATCATAAGCGGCTCGGAAAATATTTCGGGAATGGAATCACCGGATTTTTTTCCGATGCGGACAACCGCAGGGTGAATCATTTCACTCTGCCGCAACTCAACGGCGAGACTTATTATCCGTGGTCACGTGATTTCGGCAGGGAGTTCAAAAAACGCTTCGGGTATGAGATCGAACCGCGCTTCTCCGAGCTGTTCGACGGGACTTCACATTCTTTGAACCATGATTACTGGACACTTGCCGGCGAACTTTATCAGCGCTGGTTCCGCAGGAATTATGAATGGTGCCGGAAACACGGGCTCAAATATGCGTTTCATACCTCGGATACCGGGCCCTTTTCCCTGAAAGAGTGTCCGCGCAGCTCCCTGTTCTGGGAGGGGGAGCCGTTGAAACTCCTGGCGCATTCGGATTGTCCCGGCACGGACCATGAGCTGGCGGCTCTGGACGGGGGAACTCATTACGATAAACGTTTCTTTTTCCCGGAGGTGTCTCTGGGGGGAGGAACGGAAAAATTGTACAACTGTAATTTTTCTGAAACGAAATTCGATCTGCGGGCGAAATATGCTTCATCCGCCGCATTCCTGCATAAGAAAAAACGTGTGCTTTGCGAGGCGTTCGCCGCGACCGGGTGGGGGGCTGATCCGGCTTTACTGCGGCGGATTGCCGCATGGCAGATCATGCAGGGGGTGAATTTTTTTGTCCCTCATGCCGTGCATCACCGCTTTTTCGGAGAAACCAAATATTTTGCCCCGCCTGAATTTCTGCACGGTTCCCTGCGGCATGGCGTGCGTGAATTCAACGAGTTCCTGAGCCGTTTCTCATGGATTGCGGCACAGGGAGAGTATGTCGCACCCGTCGGTGTGATGGACCCCTCGCCGGAGATTCTCGCGGGGCGTGCGGAGGGAAAAAGGCTTTTCGAGCTCTGCGACCGTCTGAACCGGCAGAGTCTCGGTTATGTGATCACGGACCGGGAACACGCCTCGCAGTTCCCGGTTCTGCTGGACCCTCTGTCTGGGAAACTGCCGGAACTGCCGGAGGCGGATGCTTCGTTCGACGGCGGGGAATTGGCATGGATGAGGCGGCGTCTGCCGGACGGAACGGAATATCTGCTGGCAGCGAACATCTGGTCGGATCACATGCTTTCCGGACGCTTGACTTTCGGGGAACGGAAGGTCGAGCTTGAACTCGCGCCCGGTGAAATTGCCGTTGTCGGCGGTCCTTGCGAGAATTTTCGTTCTCCGTCCCGATACCGGAAAAGACAGACGCTGAAAATGGCAAGTGCTCCGGTGCGCGATGGAGAAAACCTGATTCCGATGCATACGCTCAGGAGCTGGGAGAATCAGGACGTTCTGCCGGGAATGCGAATCCTTGTGCCGGAATACCTGGCAGGGAAAGTTCAGTGTGACGG
>DXVA01000358.1:0-2043 GCA_019408975.1 Lentisphaeria bacterium
GGGCGAGGTCAAGGCGGATGCCCGAATTGATGAAAACATGTTTCACGCCGCTCTCGCGCCGCAGACGGCGCAGCAGAGAAATCAGCGGTTTCCCGTCCGCCACATAGTTCGGGCAGTGGTTCGGGAACATGCAGCTTGACCGGCGGCATTTCCTGCACAATTCCGGATTTTTCGCATGATGACCGTAAGAGTTGCCGGCAGGCCCGCCGACGTCGCTGATCGTCCCGTGGAAAAACGGCTGCTTCTTCAGGCACTGGACACTTTTCATGATCGAATCTTCCGAACGCGAGATCACATGCCGTCCCTGATGCGAAACCAGTCCGCAGAAAGCGCATCCGCCGGGACACCCGCGCACCGCCGGAATCGAATCCTTCACGGTCTCGAACGCCGGGATCTTTTCCTTATAAGAAGGATGCGGGCGCCCCGCATAACGGAATTCGCACACGCGGTCGAATTCAGCCGAAGACATCGGAGGCTGGGGAGGCTCCACCAGCACATAGCGCCCGTTGTAATCCTGCAGCAGCTTATGTCCGCACCAGGCATTCATCTCTTTTTCGAGGATGATCATCTCGCGCATCATCGCATCCCGGTCGTTCTTCATCTCCTCGAACGAGGGAAGCATCACATAAGAGTCGTCAATTTCAAGTTCAGAGGATGCCTTTCCCCCGAGAAAGCGCGCAGTCCCCTGAATGCCGTCAAGCGGCTCTCCGTTTTCGATTCTGCGAAACACCTGCGGCGTGGAAAGCTCCCCCTGCCCGTAGATCAGGACATCCGCCTTGGAGTCAACCAGCACGCTCGGCCTGACCTTATCCTGCCAGTAATCGTAATGAGCGACGCGGCGCATGCTCGCCTCCATTCCGCCGAGCACAGTGGGAATTCCCGGAAACGCCGCTTTGCAGAGTTGGGTATAGACAACGGTCGCCATCTGCGGTTTGAGCCCGGTGCGCCCGCCCGGAGAATAAATGTCGTCACGCCGGAAGCGGCGCCCGACGGTATAAATGCAGAGCATGGAGTCCATATTGCCGGCGGTGACGGCACAGGCGATGCGCGGCCTGCCCATGACCTTGACCGAATCGGGATTCCTCCAGTCCGGCTGCGCGACGATGCCGACCCGCCACCCTTCCGCCAGCAGAAGACGCCCGATCAGCGCCATCGCAAAAGAGGGATGATCCACATATGCGTCGCCCGTCACAAGCAGGATGTCGAGTTCCTTCCAGCCGAGACGGTCCATCTCGGCGCGGCTCATGGGAATGAATTCCGGTTCGTATTTCATAAAAACTCCCGATGTAATCAGGTAATTTACACCGGAATGGCGCAACAATCAAGCGGAAAAACGGGAAACGCCGTCAATGAACGTCATAGACATACTCCCCTTTCGGGAAGACGGCAGGCACGACAACCAGAAACATGGCGGCAAAAACGATCATGACCGAGTAAACCAGAAACAGTGTCTGATAGTGGCAGATCCGCATGGAGCCGATCGACCAGTGCGGCGCCAGCAGCCCCGAACCGAGCACCAGCGAGGAAATCAGCCGTGACAATCCCGATCCGCCGTAGTAGAATGTGCCGCAGAACGCCATTGCCATCGCCTTGTTGCCCGGAGTAGCCAGCGCCATCATTTCGGATGTCGAAGCAATGGACGCCGAGGCGAACGTGAAACTGTAAACCATCATCAGGGACGCGATCAGTATTCCCGTCGCCATGTTCCATTCTCCGATGAAAAACAGGGAGAAATTCACCAGTGCGTACGTGATATGAATACCGAGAAGCGTATCTTTGATCCCCCAGCGGGAAATGATTCTGCCGGCGCCGATCGAACCGAGAAGCATCCCGATCATATTCAGCGCCGAAATCATGACGATGACATTGTCAGGCGCGTGCAGATAACGTTTCAGGTAAATCGTCGAAAGCGGAAGCGTTCCGTAGGCGGCAAGATTCAGGATGAAAAGATAGACGGAATATCCCGCAAGCGGTTTGTTCGCAAGCGCCAGCTGCAATCCCTCCCTGAAACCGTAAACACCCTTTTTTTCCACCTTGTATACA
>DXVA01000358.1:2053-4000 GCA_019408975.1 Lentisphaeria bacterium
GTATACAGGAATCCGCGAAATGAAAAAGATGCGCCCGAGGTAAATCGTCGCCCCCACCAGAAGGACAAGCTGAAGCTGCCGCAGAGACGGGTTCCTGCCGACAAAGAACCCCGCGGCAAGCAGGAACAGCGCCGAAGACAACTGCCATGAAAAACGCATGGAGCTCAGAAAAATGCTGCGCCGCTCCTTGAGCAGAAACGTATCCAGCATCGGGAACCATCCCGCGACATAACCGGTATTGCAATAGGCATACAGCACGATCATGCCGATCATGATCCAGACGGAAATCCTGCCGCCGCCCAGAAAAGGCGAAGCCACCACCATGTAATAAGCAAATGCGGACACCATGCAGATGCGGACAATCAGTTTCTGATAACCGATCCTGCCGGCAAGCCATGCCATGGGAATGATGCAGATTCCGTTGAAAAGCGGCAGGAGCGAAGTCGTCAGCATGGAAAACATATCCCCTGCCCCCAGCATCTGGGCGAACAGAATGATGATGGCGCTGTCGGTCAGCGTCACATCGCCCATCGCGCCGAAACACGCGGACAGCGTTGCTTTCTTTTCACATGAACGACGTTCCTCGAATGTCGGTGAAACGACTTCGGATGCCATGATGGAAACTCTCTCCTCTGCTGTTTCCGGATAATATAAGCGGATGCTTGGACAAAACAAGGCGACAGGAATATTTTACAACAAATTCATGTTAAATTACAACATCCGACGCATCAGCAGGCAATCGCATCTGCGCCCTTCATGCAATTCATGCTCCGGCAGAAAAGCCGCGGTCCGGAAATCGCAGGCATGGTAACACCGGATCGCACGCTCATTGTCCGCATGGGGATCGACTTCCACAGACACCGCGCCATGCACCTCCTTCATAAATGCGGCGAAAGCCGAAATCATTCTTCTCCCAATTCCCCTTCCCCAAAAATCAGGTTCCCCGATGAAAAGATCCATCCCGTAATGCCTGCCTTCCACAGGATAACACTGGAGATAACCTAACGCAGTTTCACCGTACACGGCAATATAACGGTGCGTGCCAAACTCCGGCACAAAAAACTTTTCCCGAAGCAGTCTTTCATCAAACACCACGTCCCGCCCTTCGTAAAATTCCAGGACACGCGAATCCGTCAGCCATTTCAGCATCAGGGGAATATGCTGTTCCGCCAGCGGAAAAAACAGAAATCCGATATTGTCCATCGCTCCAGCCATCCTTTTTTTCATATCTCCGGGACTATACCCGCCATAGCTCTTTTTTCAAGAGATTCCGTTTTTCTCCGCCGGATTCGATCCGCCAGTGAAGGGAACAGAGGTTTTTCAGGAAAATCAGATCGTGGCTCACCAGCAGCAGAGCACACTCCACATCGCGAAGCGCAGCCTCAAGGCACGCAATCGACGGGTAATCCAGATGATTCGTCGGTTCATCCATGATGATAAGATGAATCGGCTTCAGCACTCCAAGCCCGAAAAAGAGCTTGCGCCACTCTCCGGGGCTGCATGTGCGGGATTCCAGCACCCGTTCCGGAACCGATCCCAGCGAGGCGACGACATTCATAACCCGGCTGAACTCGCCGCGCCCCAGCCTGCGCAAAGCATCATAAATCCTTCCACGCATCTCATGTTCCAGTTCCTGCGGCAGGTAAAGAACGTGTTCCTCATCCAGATTCAGTTCCTTCACCAGCCGTCTCAGCAGAGAACTCTTGCCGCTTCCGTTGATTCCAGTCAAAGCAATGCGGTCGGAGGACTTGATCTCCAGATCAGGCACCAGCAGGCGCTTTTCCCCTCCCAGCCTGATTTCTCGGGCGGGAAACTCCAGCAGAAAATTTCTCGGGGAACGGCTTCCGTACGGAATGCGCAACCCGAGCGTATGTTTCTTTGCAACCTCGAACGCTTCCAGTTCGGCACGCTTATCCGCAACGATCTTCGCCTGCGCCCCCGCAAGAT
>DXVA01000358.1:4010-4573 GCA_019408975.1 Lentisphaeria bacterium
CGGCGCTTGGAGTTGTTCCGCTCCGCTTTCTGCTCCTTTTCCCTGCGCCGCTGAAGTTCTGCTGCGCTTCGTTTCAATTCCCGTTTCAGGAGACGGTATTCCTGACGGCTCTGCTCCTGCTCCATTTCCTCTTCGGCGGCGCCCTGAGAAATTCCGCCGCTGCGCAGAGCCACACCGTTCCTCCGGAGAAAGAGACACTGCCGGCACAGCGCATCCGCCAGCATCCGGTCATGAGTGACCAGCACGCCGATCCCGCGAAACTCCAGCAGTAAACTCATCAGCAGTTCCCGCGCGGCATAATCCAGATGATTCGTCGGTTCATCAATGCAAAGGATATCGGGCTTCCAGTACAGCGCTGTCCCGATCTGGATTTTTTTACGCTCCCCCATGGACAGCGACTCCCAGCGTTCCAGCATCTCCGGTTCGATGTAAAGACGCTCCCGCAGCCGAACTGCTTCATATTCACAGGATTCCAGAAAGCCCGCCGCATCACGGGGCGGAACATCCACACTCTGCTCGCAGAGACGGCAGCATCCTCCCGCCCGGACAGTTCCAGCCGACGG
>DXVA01000359.1 GCA_019408975.1 Lentisphaeria bacterium
CAGTCAGGGAGGACCCAAAATATGAGAAAAAAAAGATGGAAAAGATCGGACTTCACCTTGATAGAAGTCGTCGTCGTGATCATTATTCTGGTCACACTGGCGTCCATTGCGACGCCGCTGTATCTGAACTACGTCAAGAAGGCGAATGTCGGCGCCGCCAAGACCCAGATCAAGCTTCTGGAGGAGGCTTTGACCGGGTTCCGGCTGGACGTGGGCAGCTATCCGGACTCCACCGTGGGGCTTCGCGCTCTGGTCGAGAATGTCGATCAGAATGCAAAATGGAACGGGCCTTATCTCCAGCCCGCAGTCCCGAAAGACCCGTGGGGCAATGACTATATTTATGTCTTTCCCGGCGAGCACCGCGAATTCGATCTCATGAGTTACGGTGCGGACGGGCAGCCCGGCGGCGAAGGCGAAAATGCCGACATTACGAACTGGGAATAAGGAAAAACGGATACGGAAAGAAGTTACAGTCCCGGAGGCTTGCCGGCGGACCTCCGTCTCTGTTTTCCGTTTCTGCAGGAGAACTGCATGGATGGAAGAAGATATTTTTTCAAGGGGTCTGGATGCCCCGCCTTGAATTGTTTCACCCTGCTGGAACTCGTGGTCGCGATTGCGATCATTGCTTTGACGACGGCTCTTGCCGTGGTTTCATTCCGCGGGGAGTCTCCTGTCCAGCAGTTGAACAGCGCCGGGCTCCGGTTCGAGGCTTTCTGCGCGAAGGCGCGTTTTCAGGCGATGGAAAACGGCGGGGATCGTGTCGTGATGTTTTATCCGGAGACGCGCACCTTCAGGATGGAGATTCCCGCAGAGTTTCAGGCAACGGAGGAAGAGGCGAAGGAAGAAGAGGAAAAGAAACTGAAACTGGCGGCGGTTGAATGGACGCTTCCGGAGAATTTTGAGCTTGGAACCGCGATTTCCGATAAGGAACGAGAGACGGCGGAGGAAGCGTTTGAAGTGTTTCGTTTCTTTCCCGACGGCGGTGCGTCCGGCAGCCTGAAGTTCGAACTGCGTTATCAGACGCTCCGGACTGTCTTCGATATTTCACCCTTGACCGGACTTCTGATGCGGAGCGAAGAAGAGGAGGACAAATGAGAAGAGCTTGTTTTACCTTGATCGAGGTCGTGGTTGCGCTTGCGATTCTCGGGCTCAGCATTACCGGACTCCTTACTTTGCTGACCACTTCACAGCGCCGGATGGCGAAGAGCTATGAGAAGTGGGAACGTATGCACATGCTGGCGCAGGGCGCCGAATACTTCATGCTCCGGGGCGAGGACCCCGGCGGGATTCCGGAAGAATTTTTTCCGTATCAGGGATACCGGATCGTCGCGTTATATGAGGATATGGAGGAAGAGCAGATTCCGGACGATTACAATAATCTGGTCGGGCAGCTTCCTTTGAAATGCCTGGTGATCAGGCTGGAGCGGGAGCGTGACGGCGAGTTGCTGGATGAACTCAAGATAGACAGGATCAGTTATGAAGATACGGTTGGCGATGAGGAAGAATAAGTGTTTTTTCACCCTTGTGGAAATGATCGTTGCGATGGCGATCATGATCTTCGTCGCCCTGATCATTGCAACGGCTTCCATGACGTTTTACAATGCATGGCAGAGAACAGTGCGTATCAGCGACCGTCTGAAAACCTGTCAGGCGATCGACCGTATCATGGACAACTGCATCCGCAATATGATTCCGTTCCGGTGGAAGGATGAGAACCTGGATCAGGAACGTGTTGTCTTCAAGGGGGAGTCCGACAATATTCATTTCGTATCTTTGCGCCGTGCATACCGGAATGACAAGGGTGCGCTGATTTTCATCCGGCTGAAAGTGGAAAATGAACAATTGATTGCCGAATATTCCCAGTATCCCCGCTTCCAGTGGGACGAAGATGAATCGGAATTGAACTCCTATTCCCGTGAAGTGCTTGCAGACCGGGTCCGTTCGGTCAGCTTTCTTTATGCGTCCGAAGAGGAAGATGAACTGGTCTGGAACGACAGCTGGGAGGAGGATCTGGAGCTGAACGTTTCCGTCAGCAATCCGCGTTCTGCGACTGCGGACAGCAGGCGGACCTTCCTGATCCCGATTGCAGTCCAGATGACGGTGGAGTGGACCGACGGGCGCAGGGAAGTCTGGCTGCGCCGGACCGCCGGCAACTCTAAAAATACACAATTGACAACCTGAGGCAAATATGAAGCGGCGGATTTCCAGAAGAAGAAAATCGGAATCGGGCTCCGCATTGATTGCGGCTCTGTGCCTGATCTTTATTGCCGGAATGCTGACGGCGTCGGTTCTGATCCTGTCGCAGATTTCCACATCCGACGTCAGCGCCCATATGGAACTCCAGCGGTCCGCCTACATCAACGAAGGTGTTGCCAACCGTGTCCAGTGGCTGCTTGCCGCGGAACAGAATCTTTTCACGGACAGAAGGCTGGGGGAACTCGATTATGCGGAATATGATTATGACCGTTACATGGCGGACGGCATAACTCATGAGATGGATTATCACGGCACGAAAGTTCAGTTCACGATTACCGACGCCAGAGCCGGATGGGATTTCAGCGCGCGCAATTACAGAGAGACTCTCCAGCTGCTGGGGACTCCCATTGATACGGAGACTGAAACCCTCGACCTGCTGGATGTGCTTTCCGCCCGGATTACCGACTATTACGATACCGACGATGAAATCGGCATCGACGGCATGGAGGCGGATGATTACGAAGCGGAGAACATGAGTCCTCTGCCGCGTAATTCCAGCAATAATGTTTTGCGCGAGGAGTTTTTCTACATCAAGGATTTTACTGCTTTGTTTCCGCCCGACAAGTTTGGGCGTTTGAGTGCGGTCCGCCTGATTCGCGGTCCCGGAGGAACCCCGAATTTCTTTACAGCCTCTCCGCTTCAGTTGAAAATTTACTGCAATCTGGAGGATGAGCAGATTGAGGAAGTCATTGCCGCGAGAAACATCTGGTTCAAGGAACGGACTTTGATCAGGGATCAGCTTGATCCGCTGCTGTACGCTTCTCTTTTCCGTCTGTCATGGCGTGAGAGCGGGACTTATACGGTGATGGTCGGCCCGCAGGAAAAAGCGGAGCGTCCTTCCCGCCGCCTGGTTTTCACTTTTGAACGTTTCGACGTCACAGGCGCTTCGGACAACAATGTGAAATTCATTGAATGGATGCAGTTCTGAGATTTTTTCTGAATATCCCACTCTGCCAGGATTGGCGCAAGGGGTGCTTTTCTCCGGATTTACTGCTTCAGCGCTTCCAGTGCGCGCGCCACTTTGAGACGTTCGGCGCGGATCAGCCGCGGATCAGTCGAATAATCGGCAGTGGAGCATATCACGGACTCTGGAATTTTCAAGCTTTGCCGAAGGAAGCGACGGATCGCCGTAACGCATGGTGGTCATGATCGGGATTTCCGGGCAAGCTTTCTTGATCGCTCCGCAGATTTTCTCCGTTACGGCACTCGGAGCGCCTTCATCGAATCCGTAGATATAGGCTTTGCCGAGGATGCGAGCTTTTTGAGTTTCGGCACATGGAGCGCAAGGAATTTGAGATTGCAGTCAATCACGTGATCCACCTCCGGATCAGCCGGGTCAGTCAGCCATCGGTCGCTCTTGTAGTTTTTTCCGGACTGATTCAGATAGGTGAGGGCAAAACTTTTGAGAATTCCCGCGTCATCAGGACGTTTCAGATGATGGAAGAAATTATCGCGCTTCATATTCGGCAATCCCCACCAGTACATCTGATTGTAGGTGATCTTGTATTTCGCGGCAAGGTCAACCATCTGCTTGATCAGAGCGTCGGAAGCCTCACGGTCTTTTGCGAGACCGTAGAAGTTCGTCATAGTTTTGATATCGAATGAGAAGCTCGTCGGCAGTACCGCACCGTCCGGCAGAGTGAAATTGAATACTTCAATTTCCAGTGGAACTGGCGCTGCCCGATGCCGACGGAGATTTTTATTCCGCGGAGGAGCTTGCCGGACGGATGCCGCCCCCGAATTGCGCAGGCACACGATTTTCGGATGGATGCCTGTGGAAAAAGTGATTCCCGGTCCTATTACGGTCGAGGCGGGGAAAGGTGTGCGTGAAACGTTGCGGATCATTCCGGATGGCAGAAGTGCCGGTTTTTACTCATGAGCGAATCTGGAGAGCGGATATACGGTGGAACCTGTTTCGGAAGTGCTGGAACTGTCTGCCGGAAAAACGCTTGTATGGCGTTGTATTTATCTGTTGAAATGAGAATGATATGCAGAGACGGCAGATTGCCGGGAGTTTACCGCTTGTCCCCCGCTGAACATCCGGTGAACTCCCGTCGGTATTCCAGCGGTGAGATCTGATATTTTTCTTTGAACAGACGTGAGAAATAGAACGGGTTGTCGATTCCGGACTCTTCCGCTATGATGCTGACCGGGTCCGAGGTATGGATCAGCAGCCCCGCGGCTTTCTGAAGACGGTTCTGGATCAGGAACTGAAGCGGCGGAAGTCCTGTCGCCTCTTTGAACAGGCGGCGGAAATGAGTCGGCGTAATATGGCATTCCTCCGCCTCCTTTTCAAAATTCCAGTCGTTTTGCG
>DXVA01000036.1:0-353 GCA_019408975.1 Lentisphaeria bacterium
CGCATATCTGCTGGAACAGCGTGTGCCGCTGTTCGTCTTTCCCGAAGGAACGCGTTCCGGGAGCCGTAAAATGAATCAGTTCCACGGCACTTTTTTCCGGATTGCGAAAGAGCTTTCCTGTCCGCTGATTCCGGTGGCGATCACGGGCAATGAACGGATACCGTCGCGGGATTATCGCATCATATGCGGCAGAATCCGGGTTCGGAAACTGCCTCCCGTTCCGGCGGAAGTCATCATGGAGCTGCCGCCCTTTCAACTGAAAAACCATGTCCGCAGGCTTCTCATGGACGAAACCGCAAAAATGGACGCAGAGAGTGAATCATGAAGCTGTCTCTTATACACATCTGACGCTG
>DXVA01000036.1:363-5155 GCA_019408975.1 Lentisphaeria bacterium
CAGTTCTGTTCGCAGTATTCCCCTTATTACAAACGGCTTTTCGGAAACCGCGACTGGAGCAGATTTACGCTTGACCGGCTGGCTGAACTGCCGCTCACGGAAAAATGCGGCATCGCAAAGAACCCGGAAGATTTTCAGGCGTCGCCGTGGCGCGATGTCATGGATGTGGTTTTTTCCTCCGGCACCACCGGCGCCCCCTGCCGCATCGTCTATACGGCGGGCGACATGGACCGGCTAGCCTACAACGAACAGTGCTGTTTCGCCGCCGCCGGGATGACGCCGGACGACAAAGTGCTTCTGACCTGCACGCTGGACCGTTGTTTTGTCGCGGGCATGGCGTATTATCAGGGAGTCTGCCGCCTCGGCGCTTCCGCGATCCGCAACGGGCTCAATACGCTGGAGAGCCATGCGGAAGTCATCAGGACACTCCGTCCGAGCATGATCGTCGGCGTGCCCTCTTTTCTGCGCCATCTCGGCAAACATCTCGGGGAACGCGGCGTTTCCGTTGACAGCGTCCGTGCGCTGATCTGCATCGGGGAACCGGTCCACGATGAAAAATTCGGTTTTTCCGAGCTCGGAGGACAGCTTCAGGAGCTCTGGAATGCAAAGATTCATTCCACCTATGCATCTTCGGAAATCGTGTCGAGCTTCTGCGACTGCACCGAATGCTGCGGGGGGCATCTCCGCGCTGATCTTGCAATCCTTGAAATCGTGGATGAAAGCGGCAATGTCCTTCCCCCCGGTGAAACCGGCGAGGTGGTCATCACGCCGATGCAGGTCACGGGAATGCCGCTGGTGCGTTTCCGGACGGGTGACATCAGCTTCATGACGAATGAACCGTGCCGGTGCGGGCGTTTCCTGCCGCGTCTCGGCCCGATTCTCGGGCGCAAGGCGCAGATGCTCAAGATACGCGGCACGACACTTTATCCGCAGGCTCTGTTTACCGTGCTTGATTCTTCACCGGAAGTCCTGGAATATTATATTGTTGCGACGGGACACGGGCTTTCCGACCGGATTGAGGCATTCGTCGCGCTCAAGGAACCGCATTCGAGCCTGGAAGCAATATCCGAACGTCTCAAGGCACGGTGCCGTATGACGGTTCCCGTCACGGAAGTGCCGATCGACGAGGCGCGGAGCCGGATTTTCTCGGTTTCCCGCAAGCCGGTCCGGTTTATCGACCGCCGTGAAAAATCAAAACTCAATCTCTGAGGAGAACGGCAATGTGCAGCGCGCAATTCGATTTTACGGATGAGGAGATCCGCACGCTTCCCGAGGGGCGTCTGCTTTCGATGGAAATTGAGTTTTCGCGCAGGTGCAACTATCGCTGTCCTTACTGTTATGCGGCGGGCGATTACGACTATTCCAATGAACTCACAAAAGATGAAATCCGCTCGACACTGGAGCAGGCGGCGGAACTGGGGGCGCGCAAGATCGTCATTCTCGGAGGCGAACCTCTGCTTTATCCGGATCTGAAGAAGATGATCCGCTTCATCCGTTCACTGGATATGGGCGTGGAAATCTTCACCAACGGTTCGCTGATGACGCGGGAACTGGCGGAGTTCTTTTTCGCAGAAAACTGCCGCCTTGTCGTCAAGCTCAATACGCTGGACAAGGTTCTGCATGACAAGCTTACCGGACACCGCAACTCCCTTGAACTTTCGCAGAAGGCGCTTCAGCTGCTGCGCGGCGCCGGGTATGATTCGCGCCCCGGCATGCTTTGCGCGACGACGGTGCTTTCCTCATCCAATCTTGATGCCGCGCCGGAGCTCTGGCGTTATCTGCGGGAGCGGAAAACCGCTCCCTATTTCGAGTGTCTTACGCCGCAGGGCAGGCTGCTGGAATACCGTTCGCTTCTGCCGGAGGTCATGAAGGTCAGAGAGGTGTTCGAGGAGATCCGGCGAATTGATGCGGAATACGGTTTCCAATGGGAAAGCCAGCCGCCGCTGGTCGGTCAGAAGTGCCTGCGGCATAAATATTCCTGCGTGGTCAACAGTTTCGGAGATGTCACGCCGTGTGTTGGTTTGGCGGAGGTCATCGGCAACATCCGGAGGACGCCGCTGAAAGAAATTCTGGCGGAGAGTCTTATCATCCGCAAACTCAAGGATCACCGCGCGAACATCAAGTCGCCCTGCAGGGAATGCGACAAGGCGGAGGAATGTTACGGGTGCCGCGGCACGGCGTGGCAGTTGACGGGGGATTATCTTGCCGCCGATCCGACCTGCTGGCGCAATCTTGACCGGCTCGACAGGATCGACAAACTTCCGTTTGACGCCCGCATGCTGATTCCGCATCGTCCGCCGGTTGCAATGGCGGAGACGCTTGTGAAGATTACGGATCATGGCGGCGAAACCGTTTCCCGGATTCATGACGATAATCCTTTTCTGGATGAAAACGGTGTGCTTGACTCTGCCGCGCTGATCGAACTTGCGGCACAGTCCGCGGCGGCTCTGGACAGTTTCATGCATGAAAAAAAAGTGAGTCCGGGAATGCTTGCCGGCGTTACGGATTTCATGTCGTTGCGTTCCGTCCGCAAAGGCGATGCCGTCACAATCCGTTTTGAAAAAGAGGCGGAGTTCATGTCGTGGCACATCATCCGTTTCGAGGCACGCAATCAGAACGGTGAAAAACTTGCACAGGGAGTTATGAAATTATGCATTCTCAAATCCTGATTCTCATATTTGCCATGGCGGCGTTTCCGCTTTACCCGCAGGAATCCGCAGAGACGCTCGCTGCCGCGATTCAGGGCAGAATGAATGAGTCGAAAACCCTTTCCGCGGAGTTTATCCAGACCAAGCGCCTGCACGTCATGAAGCATGATCTCATCATCAGGGGGGAGGTTGCACTTGATAAAAAGGGGCGCATGGCGTGGCGTGTGCTTTCGCCGGTTCGCTATACCTGCATTATTGAGGGAAACAGACTTACGCAGTGGGACGAGGATTCCGATCAGGTCATGACTCTGCGGACCGATAGGAATCCCGCGCTCAAGATGCTGGCGGCATCCATGCAGGGGTATTTCTCCGGCGATTTTGAAGCGATGAAAAAAGAGTTCGACATACGCGGCGGCGAAAATAAAACTCTGCTCCTGACGCCGCGCCGGGAAAGTATCGTCGGACAGTTCATACGGAGCATCACATTTGTTCCGGCGGAGGACCTTTCCCATATCCGGCAGGTCCGTTTTGTCGAGTCCAACTCCGACACAACGGAAATCACGTTCCAGAATGTCAGGCTGAATCAGGTATTACCGGAATCGAAATGGCAGGCGAAACCACGTTGACAAAGCGCATTTTTGCGCTCCTTGCGATGGCGGTGAAACACCGTCTCTTTCTGCGTCTTTTTTTTCTTGCCCTGCTGTTTTTTTCCATTTTTCTGATCGCCCGTACAAATTTCACCAACGATCTTGCGGAAATGCTGCCGGACAATTCCCGCTCCGCGCTTGCCTTCCGGCGGATCGCCAACAGCCCGATGTTCAACAAGGTCATTGTTGTTTTCCACTTGAAACAGGGAGTTTTTTCCGGTTCCGGGCTTCCGCAGGAGATCGAAAAAACGGCGGAGAGGCTCAAAGGGAATCCTTATGTTACGCGCGCGGATTACCGTTTCTTCCCGGAATCACTGAGCGGGGAACTGGCGGCTCTTACGGCATTTCTGCCTCAAATCTCCGCACCGCCGGACTCTTTGTTCACTCCGCGGAATGCACAGGATGCCGTTCGGAAAATCAGCCGCCGCCTCTACCTGCCGTCCGCCGCCGGGCAGACCGGATTTCTGCGTGCCGATCCTTTCAGGCTGAATCTTCCGCTTTACCGGAAACTTGACGAATTCCGTTCCATTTCCGGTGCGTCATTCCTGCCGAATTATCCGTATCTCGTGTCGCAGGATGAAAAACACGCGATGATGCTTCTGGAAACGACGGTGCCCGTTTCCGATGCCGCGGGCAGCCGGAGACTGCTGGATTCTCTGGACAAGATTTTTCAAGAGCTGCCTCCTGAGATCGAAGCAAAAATCATCTCGGGGCATCTCCATGCGGTCAGCAATGAAACGATTCTGAAAAAGGACATCGGCACTGTCGGAATCATGTCCGTGATTCTTTTCACCCTGCTTTTCATACTGTTCTACCGCTGCGATTTCCGCAGTCTGGCGATACCTTTTCTGCCGGTGCTTGCCTCATTGATCGTACTGGGCGCAATGACACTGATCTTCCGGGAATGCCTTTTCTTCATCGTCGGCATGGGCGGAGTCGTGATCAGCCTTGCGGTGGATTACGGCATCCATACCTACGCCGCAGTCAGGAGTGCGCGCTCCCCCTACCGGAAACTGGCGCGCCTCGCCCCTGCAATCTTCGCCGGAGCCGTCACCTCGTCACTGGCATTCGGGCTTTTTCTGTTTTCAAGGATCAGCGCCTGCCGCCAGCTCGGCTTTTTCGCCGGGGCGAGTCTGCTTCTCAGTTTTTTCCTGATGTTGTTGTTGCTTCCTTCGCTTCTTGGGAAGCGCAAACGGATTCCGGAGGTCATGAAACCGTTCCGTTTTCCCGTCCGTCATCCGCTGATTTGTACAATCGTATGGATTTTTGTCCTGATTTCTTCTTTTTGCATTCTTGGGAAACTGGGATTTCAAATGGATATCCGCCGATTTGACGCAACTCCGCCGGAAGTGGTGCAGCTGGAAAAGCAGTATGACTCGCTGTTTCAGAGCGGTCCGCGCCCCGCAATGCTTCTTTTAAGCGCTTCCACCCGTGAACTTGCATTGAACAAAACATTTGAAGCGTCGAAGATTCTGTTAGCAGAAAATATAGCATTCT
>DXVA01000036.1:5165-21341 GCA_019408975.1 Lentisphaeria bacterium
AGAGAGAAGAATCTGGCGCTCTGGCGTTCCGCCCGGGAAAACGGAACGCTCAAGCAGCTGGAAGAAAGAATGCGCGAAACCGGATTGGAATACGGGATGAAAGAGGATTTCTTTGCCCCGTTTTTTGAACGGCTGCGCGCCGGCATGAATGCACCGGAGGAGGTTCCCCGCCTGTTCCGCCCCATCGTCGAGAGATTGATTTCACAAGATAAGGACGGTCTTCACACTTGCGCGATTCTGTTCCCCGATACGCCGCAGGATGTCGCGGCTGTTTCCGGACTGTTCCCGGACGCTCCCGTGATTTCGCAGGACTCTCTTCCCGGGCTGATGTCCCGCGAGATTTCATCCGGCATTCTTTCCCTGGCATTGATGACGATTCTCATGGTGGCTGCCGTGGCGTTTCTCTTTTTCCGCTCCGTCGTAAAAACGGTTCTCGCCCTTCTTCCGGTCTGCGCCGCATTGCTGCTTACCGGAGCGTTTTTTGCGGTGGCGGGCATTCCGGTGAGCCTCTCTACTTTGATCGCGGGGATCATTCTTGCGGGCTTGAGCATCGACTACGGCATTTTCATGGTGCATTCGGAATGCGGATGCAGAGACGGCAATGTATTTCATGCGCTGACACTTTCCGCCGCGACTTCGGCGGCAGGCGGCGCCACGGTCGTTTTTACGACGCATCCCATGCTTCGTGATGCCGGTTTTACGCTGATTGCCGGGATTGCCGCGGCATGGGCGGCAAGCGTGATTCTGCTTCCGGCTCTGCATCATCTGAAACGCCCTGTGAAACTTCTTCCGCTTCTTTTCCTGTTTCTGTTAGCGGGATGCCGGACGGAACCGTTTCAATATCCGGAATTTCAACATACTCCGCCGGTTTCCGAGGCAAAGGACAGGATGAAGCTGCTGCGGGCGGAGATGCCGCAGAGTTATCTTGCAGAGGCGGGAGTGGTCATAGAATATTATTTCAGGACTTTTTCCATACTTACCCTTGCAAAGATTGATTTGGAGAAGAATGAAATTTCCGTTGCCGGGCTGACTCCCGCCGGAGCGAAACTTTTCGAACTCCAGGGAAAAAACGGAGCCGTGGAATCATTCTGGTGGCTTCCGAATCAACCCTGGTCCGCGTATGAAAAAGAGGCGTCGCAGCAGATGATGCAGGATCTGTTTCATATTTATGCCGGGTTTCTTCCGCCGGAGCAGTGCGCTGTCACGGAAAGAAATGGGAAATGGCGAATCTCTGTCGATGAGTTCTGGAAATCCGGCGGAACCCGGACAGAGTATATTTTTGCAGGCAATCCGCCACTGCCGGTCAGGAAGCAGTGTCATAAACTTGCCCGGACCTGGTTCGGCAAACGTTTCTGCAGTGGAACATTGCTCTGGCAAATTTCCTATTACCGGTATATATTGCAGGACGGGAAATGGTTTCCGGCGGACATCGTTCTGGACAATGAACGGTATTCCTACCGTCTGATCATACGGACACGAAAAATCATGGAGGCGCAATGAGCATCCGGTCTGAAATACTTCATCTTCTGAGTGTGGACCCCCGCACTGAGGCGCGTGAACTTGCAGGGTCAATAACTCTGCCTGCTTCTTTTACGGGGTTCCAGGGGCATTTTCCGCAGAATCCGACTCTGCCGGGAGTCTGCGAGATCATGATTCTGAAAGAACTGCTCCGGCAGGGCGCCGGAATCCATGCGGATCACGCGGAAATCAGGAACGCAAAGTTTTTTGCGCCCGCCGGGGCGGACGAGGCTTTGGAACTTTTTTGTACAATTGATCAAAATACCGCATCCTGCCGGATTCTGTCCGGGGAGAAGAAAATCTGCGCATTGAAACTGTTATGGAAGGAGACTTGCAATGAGGCGTAAAAAGCATTATTTTGAATCTCTGCCGGATGCTCCGCCGCCGGTTACGGCGGAAATTAGGCGGCGGCTGCGTTTCAGCGATGCGGACCCGCTCAGGATTGCATGGCACGGGCGTTACCCGCTGTTTTTTGAAGAAGCGCAGACGGAGCTCGGGCACAAATGCGGACTGACTTATGCGGCTTATCAGCAGGCCGGAATCGGCGCCCCCATTGCGCAGATGCATATCGACTATTTTGAATCACTGCGCCTGGATGATGTTTTTACAGTCAAAGCGTCTCTTTTCTGGAACGAAGGGGCGCGCCTGAATACGGAATATGAAATCACAGTTTCAGACGGCAGGCTCATTTGTACCGGTTATACCGTCCAGATGTTCATCCGCCTCGAAACCGGAGAGGCGCTCTGGCTGAATCCGCCGCTCTGGGAAAAGTGCCGTGAACGCTGGCGCAGAGGAGAGTTCCATGTCGGAACATGATCCGGTCATTGTTGCCTCCGAGCTTGTAACCGGATACGGTTTCGGGGAAAGGCTCTGCTGGGAGGGATTGCTGTCCGGCAGGCACGCATTCCGTGAGATCACCCGTTTCGATGCGTCGAAAATGCGTTCACAGCTTGCGGCGACGGTTCCCGGATTGTCTGCGGCGCGCGGACATTCCTTCTTGGAGCCGATGCTTGATTTTCTGCGTCCCCATGCCTCGAAAACATACGGCAGAACGGAACTTTTCCTTGCAAGCACAGTCGGGGAAATCGACGTGCTTGAGACTGCGGAACAGGATACGCTCCATTCTCTGCTTCAAAAAGCGCAGGCGTGTTTCCATGCAGGAAGCGGACGGATTGTCTCTGCCGCCTGTGCCTCATCCAACGCTGCGCTGGCACGGGCGGGAGCGCTGATACAAAGCGGAAGGCTGGACACCGCCGTAATTGTGGGAGCGGATCTTGTCAGCGAGTTTGTCTGTTCCGGTTTTTCTTCGCTGGAGGTAATGTCACCGACGCTGGCACGGCCGTATGACAGGAACCGCGACGGACTTGTCATGGGGGAAGCGGCGGGCGTCATTGTCCTTGCTTCTGCGCGGACTGCGGAAAAATATCACCTGGAACCTAAAGCCCGTCTCAGCGGCTGGGGCATGAGCACGGATGCGCTTCATATTACGGCGCCGGTCCATGACGGGCGGACGCTTGCGGATGCAATCCGGCAGGCGCTCGGCGGAATTTCACCGGACGATGTCGGGTGCGTGATCGGGCACGGAACCGGGACCCGTTACAATGATGAAGCGGAAATCAATGCCTTGAACACGGTATTCTCTTCTCCGCCTCCTCTTGCTTCGACGAAAGGCGGATGCGGACATACTCTGGGGGCAGCGGGAATCATTCAGGCATGTATGGCGCTTCATATTCTTGATACAGGCGTACTGTTTCCGCAGACGAACCTTCTGGAACCGGAACCGGCGGCGGCAAAGATGGTTTCAAACAAGGTGCAGACGGTAAGGATTCCGCGTATTCTTTCCATGAATTCCGGCTTCGGCGGGCTGAATGCCGTGTTGAAGATTGAAGCTCTTACTCCGTCCTGACTTTTTCCCCGGACCGATGCGGGGCTTTTGCTTTCAGACGGTCATACAGTGCAAACAGGTTCGCCAGTACCGTGCCGCTGATGCTGTGGTAAACACATGCGACAGCCGCCGCGAGTGCAGCCTCGGGAAACGTGGGAAAATGAGTCGTTGCAAGGTGTGTCCCCAGCCCTGCGTTCTGACAGCCGACCTCAATGGAAATTGTCCGGCGCTTTGCCGTATTCATCCCGGTCATCCCGCCGACCAGATATCCGGTTGCATATCCCAGCGTATTATGCAGGGCAATCACCAGGAAAATCATCAACCCGGACGTAAAGAATTTGTCTCCGTGGCAGCTCATGATGCCGCCGACGATACAGGCAAGTCCGATCACGCTGACCGCCGGCATGATCTGCATTGTCTCGCGATAAGATTTCCTGGCTCCGAAAGAAAGATTCAGGAACGCACCTGCCGCGACGGGAATCAAAGTCACGATCAGAATACTCTGGAACATTCCCCATGCATTGACATGAATCGTCTCGCCTGCCAGCCAGTACATCAGCAGAGGCGTCATAAGCGGAGCCAGCAGCGTGCTTGCCGTTGTCATGCCGACACTGAATGCGACATCTCCTTTCGCCAGATAACTCATGATGTTGCTGGACACTCCGCCCGGACATGTTCCAACGAGCAGTAATCCGACCGCAATCCCTTTCGGCAGATGGAAGAAATGCACCAGCGCCCACGCCAGCAGGGGCATCAGCGTATATTGCGCACATGCTCCGATGAAAATGTCCAGCGGGCGTTTTGCCAGAATTCGGAAATCGTCCTTTGTCAGCGTCATTCCCATCGTGAGCATGATGATTCCGAGGACAACGGTCTGGGAGGTTCCCTTCACCCATTGGCACAGCGGCGGGTAAAAATACGCAGCCAATCCGACAAGAATTACAAAGAACGCAGTCTGGTTCGCAAGAATGCGGCTGATCTTCTGAAGAAAAGAAAGCATGATGTCACTCCAATTGAAAAAATCAGCTTATACTATAATTTCTTTCTTCTGGAAATACAACCGGCACCGTATGCGAAACATGGAAAATATGAGGAACGGAATTGTTTCTGCCTGTATGCTGAATTCGTCCATGGAGATCGGTAAAGCATAAGAGATATCAGGGATGAACGGCTGATTTCCGCAGATACGTTTCCATTCAATGCGCAGTTCTTCTTGAGTCCGTCCGGAAACGGCGCACATGCTCCGTCTGTCATGCCCTTTGACATTTTTCCGGTCGGCTCCCTGCGGGACGATACAGTAGAAACTGCATCCGGAAGGTTCTGTTGCAGACATCCCGGTGACCGGTCACAAAACATAGGTGGATTGAAACCGTGCCTGCTCCGTCGGACTTCAAGTTCTTGCTGGATGGAAGAACTTCAGCCGGTTTTGGGGATGTCAAGTTCCACATTGAGGTTTGTACTGTAACTGCAGCGGTTTTCACAAACAGTGAAATGGAGAGTTTCAGCATGTGTCATATGCAGAAAAAAATTTTACGAAAATCTTGAATATTATTTTAAAAAATAGGTTTTATAGTGCGATGCTCTGCATCGCAAAAACAGCTTCGTGCAGGACTTTCAGTCCCGCCGCGTTCCAGCTGCGTAAGCTGGTCGCCGCAGGCGAAATCCCCGATACCCCGCGTGCTCTGCACCGGGGTTGTTCATTCAGGAGTTTGCAAAAATTGAAATTTCGATTTTCGCAAACTCCTGAATTTAAGCTCTGTAAAGAACAGACAAAGCCATAAAACCAGTCCGGACAGAGAAATTTTTCATTCGGAAAACGATTTTTCCAGACGGCTCTCTATCGAATATCGGGTTGTTTTCGGGCAAGGAAAAAACAGGTTATGATCATAACCGCAGTGAGAATTTCCGAAAACGGCAAAGCCAGCCAGATACCATTTGTTCCCATTATTCCGGGCAGAACGATAAAACACGGTATCAGAAAGATAAAACCTCGCAGCAAGGCAAATGAAATTGCAGGTTTTACCCTTTCTATACTCTGGTAATAACCAATAACCGAGAGATTCAGTATGAAGAATATGAAACCGATTCCATAATATGGGAATCCGGCGACGGCTATACGCGCCGCTGTGTTGTCAAGACTCAAAAACAGACCGACAAGCGGTTCAGGCAAAAGAGTGAAAGCCGCAGTGGAAATACTGCCGCAGATGAGGGCTGCGATAATGGAAATCCGAAATGCCGCTCTAACCCTGTCTTCCTTGCCGATGCCAAAATTATAACTGATGATAGGCTGGGCTGATTGGGCAATGGCATTGCCGATCATGAAGACAAACGGTAAATAATAACAACTTACTCCAAAAGCACTCACGCCGTTATCGCCTAAATAACGCATAAAGATCTGATTGCCGACAAACATCAGAACCGCCATCGTCGCTTCTCCCAGCAGTGCGGACGAACCTATTTTGCATTGGCAGACAATATCACGGCAGAAAAACAGCAAACCTTTTATATTGATACGTATGAAATGAAGTCTGACATCGCGCGCCTGAAACAGCAAATAGTACATGGCGACGGCGGCACCGGCTGCACAACTGAGTGTTGTGGCGAATGCAGCTCCTGCCATTCCCCAGCCGCAAGGAAAAATGAACAGCCAGTCGAGGAATACATTTGACAATGCGGCAATGATGCTGCACCACATGGCCAGCTTCGGCACTCCGTCCAGGCGCAGAGCGAACATGGCTATGGCAATCCACAGCTCGAACACCAGTGACGGAGCAAACCATATCAAATAATCCATGACCAGGGGAAGCAGATGATCGGAGGAACCAAGAAAATGAGCTGCTTTTTGCGGAACAAGAAATATAAGTACTATTGGTATCAGAGTCACCACGGAGACAAACAACAGCGTATGCGTAATGCAGGCACGTGCCATGTGCCGTTTCCCTTTGGCGAGATGAATTGAAGCGATAACGGAACTGCCTACGCCCCCCATTAACCTGATTCCCGTCAGAATCATCAGCAGGGGAATGCAGATGTTGACAGCAGCAATGCCGTCACTGCCGATTCCATGCCCAATAAATATACCGTCTATTGTTGTTACTGCGGATACGCTCAGCATACCTGACAGCGTAGGAAAAAACAGTCGCCTGAATAAAGTTGAAACGTTTTCATTTTCAAAATCAATTGTTTGTTCTTTCATACAATATCTTCCTTTTTTGGCTCTCGTTGTTTGAACTCAAAGCCATGCCGGCTGTGCGGCTTTGAGGCTTCATTGAAATCTTTCTTGAAAATCCAAGAACTTGCAGTAATGTAAAGTGTACAGTAACTTGACAGCAAGAGGCAAAAATGAAAAAAGAAAGCTTTTTTTCTATCAGTGAGTTTTCAAAACTCTCCGATATCAGCCGAAAAGCATTGATTTTTTATGATAAGGCAGGATTGTTTCCCCCCGCCAGAGTTGATGAAAACGGTTATCGTTATTACTCCAGCCGGCAAATTGAGCTGATTACCGTTATCAACATTCTGACTGAACTCGGAATGCCTCTGAAAGAGGTGAAAGAGTGCATGAAATCCCGTACTCCCTGTAAAGCCGTGCAACTACTGGAACAACAGGCAAGTATCATCCGGCATAAGGTTAAGCATTTGAATGCCTTGCAGGATATGATTGAAATGCGTTTATCGCAGATAAACAGAGGAATTACCCTGCAAAATCGAAAATTTCCTGCAATGGATATCGTTGAAATCATGAAACCGGTTCCCTTTTTCCGCAGTATTCCGTTTCGCTGTTCCAAAGCGAATATTCCAGATCGGGTTTTCATTGATTTTTATAATCAATGCGAAGAGTGCGGAATTCCCTTTGGATACTCTGTAGGATATATGATTACCCGTGAAGACGTTGTCCAGGGAAATTATGACATCGCCTCCGGCATCTGTTTCCGCATGAAAAATACCAAATATGCCAATATGACCATGCCTGCCGGAAAATATGTCGTGGTCTATGCCAGCTGCGATTATGGCGGCAATACAGATGATATCTATGCGGAACTCATACATTTCACAGAAAAGAACAACTACTCCATAAAAGGATATTCTTGCGAGGAATACTTATTGGACGAACTGGCAACGGCAAATACAGAAGAGTATCTCATCCAAATATCGGTTCCGATTGAGTAGCCGTTGTGCCTGAGAAATATCAGAAGGAAATGTTTTCGGAAATCAGTTTGCATTTCTAAGAATGTTTTGACATGGGCTGCCGGTCATAGATTAATTAGAGACTCCTTTTTTGCTTAGTGTTTATTATGTTTGGAAACACATAAAAAGCAACCTTTCCGATAATAATGCTTTTTGTGCCGAAGAATATTGCTGAATTGTTAATCAGGCAGAAAAGTTAAGATCACTTGAGGGAGCTGTATTCCTTGTTTTTTGCTCCAAGCCACAGGCAAAGAGCAATTCGTGGCGTTCTGGCGCTTTCTCAATCTGTTCGGCTGCAGAAATTCATCTCTTAATTTAAAATCATGTACTTTGGACAATCTTTCCGGGTAAAGGCGACCTCCTTGTTTGGCGCATACCAGACGGCATCCAGGTCTGCCGCCTTTTGACAAATCTTGTTGCAGTCGCATGTTTTCAGAGAAAATTCCTTCCGAAGGTCCATTAGCCACTGTCAGCCGGTAGTAATTATGGTACGGATTTTATTTTTTGTCGAGGTTTTTCCGCGAAACTGTGCCACATGCCTTCCCCTTGCTTGATTATTCTTTGAAACACAATGGCCTGCCTTCTTTGGCACGTTATGGCACAATATGGCACCCGGAACAGTCTTTTGCAGCCAAGACGGGGAAGTTATGGGGAAGAATCAGATGTTTTGAGCTTAAATTGGCGGAGAGAGAGGGACTCTCGTAAATTTACGCCATAACTATTGAAATTACAATAGATTATATTTGATTCTTCGGCTGTGTTTTGAGGGAACACTTTGTGTACCAGTTTTTTGTTTTTGAGGTTAAAATTGCTTTTACGATAGCACCGTAACAAGGAAAATGCAAGTTCTCCCTCCTCCTGCGGGAGAACTCTGTTAAGTCCCTCTTGCATTCCGGTCTTAGCGGTGCCGATAGTTTCTACTATTTCCAAAGTATGTTTCGCCGAAGACAGGGAGGCCCTTCTATAATTTCATTGCAGAGATACCCACCCGGATGGTTCCGGGTGGTCAAGAAATACCATTCGAGGTTAGAAGGGAAAGCCGTCTCACATGACAATACGACGGTTTGAAGTTCATCGTATCAAGAGAAATCTACTCTCAATACCATTTCCCGTCTCTCAAGCGATTGTCACGCCGCCTTTCTTCATCTCTTTTTTGTATCTTTCTTAGTTCTTCATCAGTCTCTCGCATTTTCTTTTTGAGTTCTTGTTCAATTTTCTCTTGCTCACGCATAGCTTCCCGGGCTTCCTCCAATTGCTTTTTTGATTGTCTGGTTTTGGCATCATCACATCCGGTAAAGACACAGGTGGTCAGAAGACTTGCGACAGTAAGAATCATTGCCTTTTTCATGTTTGGCATCTCCATAAATTTTCATTGTTTCTGATTCAAATAAGAGCGTTCTTGAGGCGACTCAAACGCAGTCCATGCGTTTGATCGCCGCGATTAACGGGGCGATTCAACAACGAAGGTGGAAAGATAGAGAACGGATATGAGGACAGTAACGCAGGACAATCGCGGGGATTGTCCGCAGGTTATTTTGGTTTTTCATGCTCCTGCCTCCTTCGGATAGCCCTTCGACTTATTGCCGGAGACAGGTAACTGATACCATAAAAAGGTGGCCCAGTCACATCATATCGTGGTACCGCTAAGAACCCGTGTAAGAATGCAAAAGGGCCACCAGCACAAAGCAGGTGCTTCCCTTCAGCGACACTCTTACACTGTGAAATTAGCGGTTTCCGATATGAGTCTGCCGAAAGTCAAAAAATTATCTATGATTGTTAGTTAAGCTCAGGTTGCCATAACCCTGAAATTCCTTATTTTTACCTTGAAAATTGCCGTAAAATCTTGTTCCGATAACATAACATCGTAAAAGGCGTTTTTCAAGTATCGATTATCGATAAAATATCGATACCTTGCCGATGTTCGGTACCGAATCCGTTTTCATGGTTTTAGCTGTTTTTATGCTCATTTAAGAGAATTTTATCTGTTTTTAGATGGTTTATCCATACTTTTTACCTCTTGACCGCAGTTGGAAAAAGGTGCGGAAAATATCAGAAAAAAAGGTGCGGATTTTCTTCCTGTTTTTGCCCCTGAAAAAGGTGCGAAAAATCATTTGTCTTATAGTGGGGCGTGTCGGAGACGGCAGGGCTTGCCCGTGTGTCTTTCTCTCTGCTGACCAGTAACTATAGAGTAATACTATCTACCCTACCAAACGAGGGTATTACCCAAATACCAACTCAAAAGAAAGAAGAGAAAAAACGAAAAGGGCAAAACTCACTGCTCCGCTTTTCGAGGACGGCCTCCCTTGCGGTTGGAGCGCTGAATCAAACCGGCCTCTTCCAATGCCTTGAGGTCTGCCCGGAGGGTTGTTTCCGAAAGACGGTACTTCTTTCGTTTCATCATTGCCAGCAATTCGGTCAAAGAATGATTTTCCGGTTCAAGGCGGAACAGGGCTTCTCTCCGGCGCTTCAGCTCCTTTTCCTTGTCCGACATCACATTCAGCTTTCCCGCTGCCGGGGGACGCAATACACGCAATTCCAGGCGTTCCGCCGTTTCCCTGTCGATGTTCCAGAATTTAGCCAATACCTGATTATTGAACAGGAAGGGGCGTTTGTCTTCATCGTGATAAGCACGGCCGACAACCGTTTTCACTGGAATGTCATTGGCTTCTCCCTTTGTCGGATAGGGAGGGCGGCAGAAGCGGGCCAGCTTCTCCAAATGCGTTATTGCCTCCCTTTCCGTTGTCCCGGCATAGAGATGAAACAGGGCCATCGTCCGCAAAGAGTGATAACGCTTGCCCTTTGTTATCAGGCGTTCCCGGAACAGCTTCTCCGCATCGGCAAGACGGTATTTCATGCTGGCCTTTACTCCGTTGGCACGGGCCGGAGTGGAAAAGGGCGCGGCGGCGCGTTTGAAAATCGTCACGGCAGGAGAATCGGGAGGAGGCGTTGCGTCTTTTACCGATAAGAAGCTCATCATCTGTTCAAGGGTATAAATCTTTTCCGGGTCCACATCATCCAGCCGACAGGGCCAGTAACAAACTCTTGTTCCTGTTGAAGTGTGAATGGAACTCGGCACCCGCAGAATCCGCGCTCCATCGGTTGCAAGGTGGTCTCCGGGCAAGAGCGGCAAACCGACATTCCCCTGAATGGCATTTACAAGGGCGTGATTGCAGGCTTTATAATTCGTCAACAGCCATTCCCGCTCAAAATGATAGCTGACCGGCTCCAGCAACCAGAAGAGATAAATTCCCCTGCCGCTGCGGGCGTAAACACTGACCGGAGGAATCGAACCTTGTTCCTCCAGCATCATTGCCGACAAAAGGGCTTGTTCCCATGTCAAGCGTTTCTCCGGGGGAATCTCTTTATCAATGTCATCCGGCAGGAGTTTCGGGCAATATTTGCCAAGCAAAAATTCATTTTCACAACCGAAACGGCCAACATCGATATCGACATAACAGGCATTCAGCCAGCGGAGATTGAACTCTTTTCTTGCGGAGCGCGGCAGATAGGTAGGGGCATCTATGTTCCCCAAGGTACGATAATAAGAATTGATGGTGAAATAGACGTTGTTTTCCAAATTCTGCGGCACATGGTCATAAAGCCGTTTCAATTCCTCATCAGTCTCTTCCAACGCAATGGCCCCCACGTCTATCATCCGGTCCATACCCTTGCGTAGCAGGCAAAAAAAGCCGTCCCGCCGATGGAACATGCGGAAAAAATCGCCGTCAACCCTGATTGGCTGTTCCTGCAAGTGTTCCCGAATCCGCTTGAAACGTGCTTCCAGTTCCGCATAAGGCTGAACCTTGAAAGGCACTCCCTCCTGTTCCTCCAAAGACTCCCGGAAATAATCCTCCGGGGTCTGATAAGGTCTCAGACGTAGAAAATTACTGCTCATGTCAACCTCCATCCGAAGCCGAATCCTGTGGCTCATAGCCGCAGGATCGGCGCGACTTCCTGCTCACCGTTTCGGCAGTTGTTCCACCTGTCCGGCTATCATTTCATCCTCAAGGGGCGTCTTCCCCAATATCCCGAATATATCGATACCATAATCAAGTTTCAGCATATTTTCCCGCAAAATCGCGGGGTTGAACTCTTTCCCGTAGCGGCTGAACGTCATGGATTTTACCGAATGCCCGACCAGCTCGGCAATCATGCTTTCCTGCAAGTCCTGCTGTTTCAGATTGTCGGTGAAATTGTGCCGGAAGCTGTGGAATACCTTCTTGCTGTCCTGCGTCACATACCGCTTGTTGAAGTTCCGGTAGGATTTCGAGAAGTCATGCGCGTAACCGTGCCCCTCCTTGTATTTCAGCATCGGCCAGAGGCGGGGCGTTTCCTTTGTCCTGCTCCGCTTCTCCTTCCGGCGCTCCAGAACGTAATTCAGGAATCCCAACTGCAACAATACTGGATGAATCGGGACCACCCGCTTACTGCTTTGAGTCTTTACGCTGGCCGTTTCGTCTCCCTCATCGGTTATCTCGAAGCAGGGAATCCCGCCGACCGTGAACACATTATCAACCTGTAGCTGACAGATTTCATTCATCCGCGCCCCGGAGTAAAGGGCAATCAGGGGAATCCAGAGCTTATAGGAGCGCCAGTTGCGCAACCGGTCCTCCCGCAGATTCTCGAATATCGTCTGCAACTCCTCTTTCGAGTAGGGCAGGCGTTCCGTACTGGCCTTATGTCCCAAGGTCAGTTGCAGGTCACTGGCCGGGTTGCGGCTGATATACTCATGCTTGAAGCACCAGATGAAGAAGCCCCGGATTTGCGCCATCCGCAGGTTGACCGTCTTACGGGTCAAGGTTTCTCCTTTGTGCTTTGCCAGCAATTCCGTCAGGGGAATCCCCTGATACTTCGGATTCGTGTTCCTGCCGGGCGGCAGTTTCAAAAGCACGTTGTCCCGGAAGTCCAGAAGGTTTTGATGTTTGACGGCCTTCACGTCCGTTTCCGCATCGAAGTATTCCAAAAGGGTATCAAGTGCCGCTTTCGCAAGTCCGCGCATTGACGCGCCCCATGAATCATTCTTTTCGGCAAGGTAACGCCTGACCAGCTCTCCAAGTGTCAAAACGGTTTCCGCTTCCCGGATTTCTTCGGCGGAGCGATAATTGCCGGACATGATTTCATCATACAGGGTTTGCGTGTATTCCGTGGGGAAACGCTTTCCGGCTATTCGGTCATGCTGCATCCGGGCAAGGAAAATCTGCGCCAGTGTCCATTCCTGCGCCATGAAATTCAAGTCGCTGGCAGAATGGGGAATATCCCGGAGAATCGACTCCGCAACCAGTTTGCCGGAGGGATTGCCGGAATCGCGTTCCCGCTCATAATGCGCCATGATGTTCAAAGCCCCGGTCAATCCCTGCTTACGGATTTCAGGGCATACCGGACCATAATCGGCCATCTGCCGGGCATGGGCTTCGAGCTCTTCGGACATATGTTCCGTGAGAATACGGCGTATTTCATTCAAGGTCATAGTGCGCACAGCTCCCGTTTTTACAAGGGAATTTAGCCTGTCAGTCAATAATTTGCAAGCACTTATGGCAAATTTCTGGTCAGAAGTCCGAAGGGATATTTTTATCTCTGCGGGAGACAAGGCGCTGTAGCTGTTTTGAGGAAGACGACAACGGAAGTAATATTTTCCATTGCGGGATACAAGGTGATTGACCGGGATATTCATTTTCCGCTCCCTGTGGCCCACTTTGTGTACCACTCGGGAACAACCGGTCTAATCTGTTTGGAATTTCAAAACTGTTTAAAATGAACAGGTTATAACATAAATGGCGGAGAGAGAGGGATTCGAACCCCCGGAGGCTTGCACCTCTGCGGTTTTCAAGACCGCCGCCTTAAACCACTCGACCATCTCTCCGGTTATGACTGGAAATGCCTTATAATATGATTCATTTCTTATTATTTTCAAGCGCAGTCATGAAATTTATTCCCTTTTTCAAAGACCGGATCACCAGCGATCCTGCGGACGGACCGGAGCGCTGGCACTTCTGAACTTATTCTTATCAAACTGATCCACCGAAGCAATCATATAACGCAGGGCATCCATTGCATGGTCGTTCAATTTCAAAGGCTCTTCTTTTGCGTTCATGGAATCACTTGACGGCATCCAGCGATAATCGTAAATCTCCGAAAGAAGATTGCGCAGATTACGGAAAAAATAAAGACGCGGACGGTTATCATGGCAGACTACCAGGCGGTTCTTCACACTTTGAATCCCGCTGATTACATTTTTGAATGCCGCCGTCGTACGGATTCCAAGAGATTCCAATTCCGCGCGCTCTTCCGCATCGTGGTCCGCAACCGTAATGGAATAATGCTCCGAACCGGATAAATCCTGAATGATTCGCGCATGTTCCGAGGTCCGTACCCCGGCTTTATAGTGTTCCCTGTATATGTAAAGGCGCCCGTCCGAATCCAGAGCCCCCCACAGGCATACAAAAGGATTCGTATAGCCGAAGTCAATTGCACGGATGCGTTTCCAGTCTGCTGGAACTTCAAAAGGTTCCACAACATGGACGTCTTCATCAAATTCGGAATAGACTGCGCCCCGGTTATCCCGCCAGATTCCATTCAGCATGCGTTCCCGCATCACCTCTGGAAGCGATTCCAGCGCATAAAGATACTCCTCCGGAAGATTTTCCCTGTTGTCATAGGCGGACCAGTTCAGGCGCGCCCAGCGCGGAGCATCCGCAAGGGGCTGCTCCGTTTCCGGGTCGACATGACGCACTCCGACGTAATGGAGCCAGTGACGGGGACCGCGGGGATTGCAATCCAGAATCAGCTTCGGGACTGCTGTTCGCCCTCTGCGGTCCTGTACACGCTGGGCGAGTCGGGTTACAGCCATCTGCATCGCGGCAAATGAGATCTGTGTCGCCTCATTGATGAATACGGTAATATATTCGTTGCCCAGAATCTTTTCTGTCCGTTCCGCATCGTCCAGACCGCCGATCATGATGGAGGAACCATTATAAAACACAATCGTGAGTTCGCTTTCCTGAAAACGGTAGACGCCGGAAGGCAGATTGCGGACGATGTAGGATTTGAGCGTATCGCTCCACAGGGAAGTCTTGGCATGAGCCCGGTGTTTCCGCGCGGCAAGCTGTCTTGAGCCAGGATACTGCAATGCCCGGCGGACCAGATATTCCGCGATCAGTACGGTTTTTCCGGAACGTGAACCGCCGTCAAACAAAATTCGTGTTTTTTTAGGGGAGGCAAGCAGCTTCCACCCCTCACTCTGCTTTGGATTGAACTTAAGTCCCATGATAAAAACTCCTTTTTATATAATATCGGAGCGTCAAACAAAAATGTTCCGGAAAGAGACAGCGGGCCTGTTTGCACGATTTTTTCTGCGGAACCGGAGAGGGCTTTGCCGGCTTACCGATGCCTGCGAAACGGTGTTTCTGCGAGGCGCGTCAGAATTTGAAAATTCTGCGCAAAGTTGTTTTTGCTATGCAGACATTGCGGGATGAGAATAATTTCTTGAATCAACAGGGAGCCTTTGAGAGATTGACCGGTATCCGGCGTGGAAAATCCTTTTTTTCATAATTTCTTGAAAATCAGCTTGCAAAAGCTGTTTAGTAAGATTAAAGTAAATTATCTTGAAATCTAAAAAAGGAGTCTCCTCTAATGAAAATCGGTGTGATCGTAGAATCGTTCCGCGAACCATTATATACAGCTTTTGAATCCGCCGCTAAAATCGGTGCGCAGGGAGTCCAGATGTATGCGGTTTGCAAAGACCATAACCTGATTACAATGACCGGGGAAGAGCGTGCCGCATTGAAAAAGCGCCTCGATGAACTCGGACTCAAGGTTTCCGCGATTTGCGGAGATCTCGGCGGACACGGTTTTCAGGATGCTGCGGGCAATCCTGAACGCATCCGGCTCAGCAAACAGATCATTGATATCTGCGCAGATTTCGACACCTGCGTCATGACGACTCATATCGGCGTTGTTCCGACCCGTGAGGAGTCCCCGGTGTATCAGACGATGCTTGAGGCGGCGAGAGAAGTCGCACAGTATGCCGCCGCCCACGGCGTTACACTGGCGATCGAAACCGGCCCGGAGCCTGCTGACAGACTGAAGAAATTTATTGAAAATGCCGGCGGGAAAGGCATCGGCGTGAACTTCGACCCTGCAAATCTTGCAATGGTCCTGAACATCAATCCGGCGGAAGCGGTTCCCGTGCTTGCGAAATATATTGTCCATACCCACGCAAAAGACGGCCTGCATCTGCGCGACTGCAATCCGTCCGATGTCTACGGCTCCATGGATACCTACGACCTGACGCCTCCTGAACAGCAGAGCAAGGGCGACGGTCCTGTTTTCAAAGAAGTGGCTCTCGGGCAGGGGCAGGTCAAGTGGGATGAATATATCGCCGCGTTGAAAGCGATCGGTTATGACGGATTCCTGACAATCGAGCGTGAAGTCGGAGATAATCCCAAGGCTGATATCACAATGGCGGTTGACTTCCTCAAAGCCCATAACATCGGCTGATTTTCTTCTGTTCCCTTTCGGCGGTTCTGCGGTCTCCTCCCGCGGGGCCGTCTTTTTTATTTCCGCAGACGGCCGTCAGAGCCTGCGCCAGC
>DXVA01000360.1:0-1464 GCA_019408975.1 Lentisphaeria bacterium
AAAATGGGGTTATATTATTCAGTTACATTTAGTTTTCAGGTCAGATAAAATATGGAGAGACCGCTGATGAAAGAATTCAAAGTAGGAATTATCGGGTTCGGGACCGTCGGCGCCGGCGTGGCGTCCTGCCTCCTGAACAATGCGGATACGATTGCAAAACGTACCGGAGTCAAGCCGGTTCTTACAAAGATTGCCGACCTCGATATCACAACAGACCGCGGGGTCAAGGTGCCGAAAGGCATCCTGACGACGGACGCAAAAGCTCTGATTGACGAGGTCGATGTGGTTGTTGAACTCATCGGCGGGACAACCATTGCCAAAAAATTCATTCTTGAGGCGCTTGAAAAAGGCAAGGCAGTCGTAACGGCAAACAAGGCGCTGCTTGCGGAGCATGGCGGGGAAATCTTTGAAACAGCTGAAAAGTACAATACGGAAATTTACTATGAAGCCAGCGTGGCAGGCGGAATTCCGATCATCAAGAGTCTGCGCGAGGGATTCGTCGGCAACCGCATCAGCCGTATTTACGGTATCATGAACGGCACGTGCAACTACATTCTCACGCGGATGCAGCGCGAGGAAATTGATTTCGCTCCCGTTCTCAAGGACGCACAGCAGCTCGGCTATGCGGAAGCAAATCCGTCCCTCGACATTGATGGGTTCGACACAGCGCACAAGGCGGCGATCCTCTCCGCTCTCGCATACGGGAAATGGTTCGGAATGGACCCCATTTACGTTCAGGGGCTCCGCGATGTCACGCTTTCCGACATCAAGCTTGCCGATGAACTCGGATATAAGATCAAGCTCCTTGCCATCATCAAGAAGGAAAACGACGATGTGGAAATCCGCGTTCATCCGACCATGATCCCGAAAAAGACCCAGCTCGCCATGATTGATGAAGTGTTCAACGGCGTCATGGTGACCGGCGATTATGTCGGCGACACGCTTTTCTACGGGCGTGGCGCAGGGCGTGCCGCAACCGCCAGCGCGGTGGTTTCGGATATTGTCGACGTCGGTTTGAACCTGACTCATAACTGCGTCCGCCGTCTTCCCTCCTTCCGTGAGGGGGCGCAGTTCGGCAAGATCATCAAAATGGACGATGTCAATTCCCGCTACTACCTGCGGGTTCAGGTCATTGATCAGCCCGGCGTGCTTGCGAAAGTCGCGAATCTGCTCAGTGAAAACAAGATCAGCATCTCCAGCCTGGTCCAGCGCGAAGGACAGTCCAAGAATAATGTCTCCCTGCTGATCATCACGCACATGACCGTGGAGAAAAACATCAAGAGCGCGATTGAAGCCATCGGCAGACTCGCCGAGGTCAGGGATTCCGTGAAACTTATAAGAATTGAGGATATCTGAAAGAATGGGAAATCACACCATTGAAAAAATCGGCGGGACTTCGATGAGCCGTTTCGGCGAAGTCATGAACAATGTGATCATCGGTTCCAGAAAAGGCGCGGAGCTCTA
>DXVA01000360.1:1474-4558 GCA_019408975.1 Lentisphaeria bacterium
ATAAGAGACAGCTCTACAACAGAGTGTTTGTCGTTTCCGCTTATTCCGGAATCACCAATCTGCTTCTCGAGGATAAAAAGACCGGTGAACCCGGAGTTTACGGGCACATTGCAAGAGACAACAAAAACTGGCCGGAGGCATTGGAGAAAGTCCGTGAAAGAATGCTCGAATACAACAGGAGCTTTGAAGGCATCGGCTTGAATGTCGCTGATGCGGACCGGTTTGTGAATGAGCGTATCGACGCCGTCAGGGAATGCCTGAAATACATTACATTCCTGCGCAGCGCCGGACATTCCAGGCCGTCCGAATACCTGCCGTCCACGCGTGAATTTCTCGCAGCTCTCGGCGAAGCGCACAGCGCATACAACTCCGTGGAAATTCTCAAGGCGAACGGAGTCAACGCGCGTTTCGTCGACCTCTCCGGCTGGATGTCTCCCGATATCATGTCTCTGAACGAAGCGATTCTTTCCGCGTTCAAGGATATCGAATTCGACAGGGAGATGCCGATCGTGACAGGCTACGTCAAATATGACGAAGGCATCATGAAGCGTTTTGACCGCGGTTACAGCGAGATTACATTCAGCAAGATTGCGGTTCTCACAGACGCCAAGGAAGGCATTATTCACAAGGAGTTTCATCTTTCCACGGGCGACCCGAAACTGATCGGAGTCGACAAAGTGCAGATCATCGGCAATACGAATTTCGACATTGCCGATCAGCTTTCCGACATGGATATGGAGGCGATTCATTCCAAGGCGGCGAAAGAGATGGAAATGAAGAATATTCCGATCCGCATCAAGAACGCATTCGATCCGGAGCATCCCGGCACCCTGATCAGCCGCGACTACATCTCCCCGGCGCCCCGCGTGGAGATGATCTGCGGACGCAGCGATCTGATTGCGCTTGAGGTGCATGACCCGGAAATGGTCGGCGGCGTCGGCTATGACCACAGGCTGACCGAATTTCTTGCACGCAACGGAATCAATTACATTGCGAAGAATACCAACGCCAATACGATTACGCATTATATTCCGCAGAAGAGCAAGAATATCGAGGCGTGCATGGCGGAAATGCGCAAGGCGTTCGTTCATGCGACAGTCACAGGGACTCCGGTTGCCGTTGTCTCGGTGATCGGCACCAACATGAAGATTCCGGGATTTCTCGCCAAAGCCGCCAAAGCCCTGTATGAAGCGGATATCAACGTGCTTGCCCTGGATCAGGTCATGCGGCAGGTGAACATTCAGTTCATTGTTTCTCGTGATGACTTCAAGAAGGCACAGATCGTTCTCCATCGGGAATTCGTGGAAAACGTATAACTGTTCCGGTGAAAAGAACCGCCCGTCTGAAATATGGAGTTTCAGGCGGGCTTTCTGTTTTTAAATGCAGTTGCGATGTTCTGTGGTATTCCGGCAAGCATTGCATAATGAGTTGGCTCAAACGGCTTTAAATACCCCGCCCGGCTTTCGCCATCAGTTTGTCCTTCCCGCCGCTTGATTTTTCCGGTGGGTTCTGATATATTAAATATTATGGAATAATATTCAATATTATTGAATAAAAAGGAGGCTTTCTATTGTGAAATGTTACCGGAAAATCATTTACGGCGCGACCTGTTACGGGATCGGTGCGGCATGTCGGAGCGGGAGAGATACTCTGATTCTGGAGCCGGGCATTCATCCGGGTGGTGAATTCGCGGACACCTTCAATCCCGGACGGTTCTGGACGTCTCCCCTGAGGACGGTGCAAGCCCGGGCTTTCCGTTCGGATCTGGAAGAGCGCGGGGCATTGGACGGAAAGACGTTTCACTTGCCGGCGCTGATTCCGGTGCTTTGCCGTTTCATTCTCGATAAAGGATTGCAGATCTGATAGAATTTCTCTGTGATTTCCGTGGTGCCGGACGCTTTGAATCTGCGGGTTCGCGCGGCGGCTCCCGAAGGCGAGCGTGAGTTCCTGACCGCTTCTTTCACAGACACATGGTCGCTGCCGGAGGGAAAGCTGACTGGGAAATCGCTGAATGCGACGGTCCGTGCCTGTGGGGATGCTGCTTCGCCGGAGATTGCCGGTTTCATGGCGGGGGCGTTTCCCGGAGAGGGATATTTCCGGTTTCCCGTTGCCGGAGACTGCACTTATCCTGATGCACGGTTTCAGCTGGAACAGTTCTGGCGGAACCGCCCTGCGGAAGCGGCGGACTGGAGCATTACGGGAACCGCGATGCGGTTTGAACTGAAAGCGGGAAAAAATGCGGAGAAGATTTCCCCGAGACATATCCGGGTGTTTTCCGGGAATTTCAATCATGCTGCGGCAGCTCTTGACGCAGGTTTTTCAGGGGAGGTGGAATTATGATCCGTTCCGTGGTATCCAATGGCAGAACGGTCCGGAGCGAATGGGCGGGACCATGTGAAGAATATGATGTGATCGTCGCAGGCGGCGGAACCGCCGGGGCGATTGCCGCGATCGTCGCCGCTGAACGTGGAATGAAGACGCTTGTCGTGGAAAAAAGCAATTGCTGCGGGGGAATCGGCACCGGCGGGCTTGTCACAAATTATTATTACGGAATCCGGCACGGCAGGCATACCTTGATCGATGCTGCCGTCCGGGAGCGTGAAAACGGTTCCGGTTATATCCTGCGGAAAAACTGTTTTTCCGCAGAACTCAAAAAGATTGAACTGGAACAGGCGATGCTCAAGGCTGGCGCGGAAATCCGCTATGAGGCTGTCCTGACTGCGGTTCTGATGAGTGACGAATCTACTGTGAACGGGATTTTCTGGCATGAAGCGGACGGGGAACATTGCGCAAAATGCCGTTATGTAATCGATGCGACAGCCGAGGCGCAGGCTGTCTTTCTTGCCGGCGGTGCATTTCATTTCGGGCGTGAATCGGATGGACTGGCGCAGACCTATACCTTGAACTACTCCCGTGCCGCGGACAATACCCAGTTGATCAATTTCGGAGACGAGGGATATGTGAATCCATCCGACTCCTCCGAATTGACGTATGAGATCTTAAGGCAGTCCGCCGCATTGTACCCGGACCGTTTCACAAAGGAGAACCGGATCGACTTTTTTACCGATCAGTTCTGTGCCAGGG
>DXVA01000361.1 GCA_019408975.1 Lentisphaeria bacterium
GCGCGGAACCCATGGTTTCGGTTATGATCCGGTATTCGTCCCGGATGGTTACGACAAGACTTTCGGCGAGCTCGGGCCTGAAATCAAGGACAGGATCAGCCATCGCGCGAAAGCATTGGAGAAAATCGTGGCTTTCATCAAGGAGGAACTTGACTCCATGGATGATTTTGAATTTGAATGAGAGTTTTCCTGATACTTCTTGCATTTTTCCCGGTTCTGCTCCTGAACGGCGCGGAAACGGTTTTCTTTGAGCGCCCGCTGAAAAGCGGAGACCGTTTCGAATGTCTGGTGAATACTTCGCAAAGCCGGCAATACACCCTGCTGATGCCGAGTGTTGAAAAACCGGTGGTAAGGCTGAATACAGTTAAAGTCAATCTTTCCGGCATTTTGACGGTCAGAAAAGTCGATTCCGCAGGCAAAGCGCTGGAAATAGAGTTCGATGTCCATTCGCTGACGGGCGCGGTAAACGGCAGAGCGGTGGAAACGCAAGGCATTGCGGGCAAATCGTTTACTGCGGATCTGTCGAAGGCCCCGGCAGTGTTCGAATCAGAGAACGGAATCATTTCTCAAGAGACGAAAATCCTGCTGGCGTCGCTGTTTCGCCCGGTGTCCGCACACGGGCTTACCGAGTTGACGGGGCAGTCTCATGTATTGGGGCATCCCGGTGAAAGCTGGAGTCCCGACCTGACGGCTTTCAGCGAGGCGTTGCGCAGACGCCGGATCATACTGCCGCCGTCGGACATCAAAGGAAGGATCACCTATACGGGAAAAGACCGGTTCCGCGGGCTTGATTGTTTTACATTCCGTTTCTTTATCCAGTCGAAAAAAATCGCCGGTTACGACTTCCGTTTTTCGGCGTTGATTCAGCTTCCTGCCGATCCGGCAGCCGGGCCGCCAGTCCGCGTTACACGCGAAGCAACGGAAGTCATTGACCGTCTGCTTTCCGCCTCCAATCCGCTTGCGGCAGGGGCAAAACTCAAGCTGATCAGCAGTGACAAAACGGATATGATGATGTTTCCTGTCCGTTTCCTCAAAGAGAAACCGGTTCCTCAAAAGGAAGAATCTTTCTGGGACAGCCTGTTAAGGTAGTCCTGCTTTTGATGCTGTACTTGAAACTCCGGGAAAAGACATTATATTCTCTGAAACGGAAACAATATAAGGAATGCTTACGAAACAGAGTAAATAAATCCCTGCTGTATAATAAATAATAATTCCGGCTTTCACCTGAAAAACTACCAATTTTTTACAAGCCGCAGAAAAAGCTGATATGCCTTGAGGCGTATTCAGCGATGTTTCTGCGCAGGTTTGGTAGACCTTTCAGGTGGCATAACTGATGCGCCTCTCTTTTATATGCGGAGGCGTAAAAGGAGGTATCAATGATTCACGTTGTCTGCTCCTGCTGCCGCAGAGAGAATGAGTTCCCAGATGAGGCTTTCGATGTTGTGGTGCAATGCCGATGGTGCGGCGATAATTTTTTATTGAACCGGGACTATCTGCTACAAAATACTCCGCCCGGCATGGAAAAGATGGAGGAATACCGTTACTCCGGTCTTCAGAAGAAGCTTTTCGTGATTGCAGTCGCGCTGTTGTTTCTTATTCTTGCATTATGAAAAACCAAGGCGGCGGCTCGTTTCCGCAAGCCCGCCGCCTTTTGGAATTACCGTCTGCGCGAGCCTCTTTTACTGCGCGCCTTGGCACGTTGTTCGTTGATGATCAGAAAAACGACCAGCAGAGCGAAGAGCCCGAGCAGGGCGAATCCTGCGATCTGAATTAGTTGCATGAACCATGTATCCATGATTGATTCCTTTTCTTCCGGAAACAATACTCCGTTTCCAGGCATTCTGAATTGATGTACAACCGTTCCGGCAATACGGCGGTTCAGCCTGTACCGCGGAACACCCTCTGTTTTTCAGAATCCGGGTCCAGCCCTGACAGGACAATGTTTCGCGAAGAAACGGATGGAAAGGCGGAAGACGGGGCTGCGGAGGAATGCCGCAGATACGGCAAAAGACAGAATCAGAGCCAGCAGCGCCGCAGAACTTCCTCCCGCGGCAGTGCCGTAAAACGGCTGTGTCCGGAGACCGGTCTTCGAGGAAGAGCTTCCCCTTTGGAAGTGAAACTGCTCCGGCGGATTCAGGAGCCCGTAAGTCAGATTCGCATCGTCGCTGAATCTGGAGCGCAGGGAGATTCCCTGCATATTCTGCGCAAGCTGTGCGGAGAATAAAGCAGACCCGAAAAACAGGAATACAAAAAACAGCGACATGGATAATGCCGCAAATCCTTGTTTTCCGGTATGTTCCTTCATTTCAATTTCCTCCCGGAAAATAATATAGAACACATCATGTACAATGCAAATCCGGAAAGGCGTTTCAACGGCATCTTTCCGGATTATCCTGTATTTTTCTGCGCGGCTCCCGTTATTCTTCTTAGAGCCGGATGTCTTTTCAGACGGAATACTTCTGTCCCGCATTCGTGTACCGTATTCTGTTATGGAAAACTATTCACAGGTTCTTAAAGTTATCTCGCATATATTGCTAGAATAAAAAATTTATTCACAGAATTAATAATAAGACGATAAGAATTGCGGAGAATTATAAATCTGCAACAAATATCAGGGGGAAGCCGATAGGTATTATAAATCAATACAAAATAGTCATCTGGAGGATTTCTTTCCGTTTTCCATCCCCATCTGTAGTTTAACATGTCTTCTGTTTTACAAATAAAATGAGGAACAACAAAAGAGTCTACCTTTAAATTTTCAAAATAGTCAACATCAGAAATATGATAGAAGATATCTAGAGTATCGTCAAATTCTCCAAAAATAACAATTTTGTTGGACAAAAAGTATGTTTCTTCTATAAAAAACAGGTCTCCTTTGGTTTTAAAATAAGGAAAACGACGAAACAACGTGTATTTGGGGGACAGTTGACTGATATCCTTAAGATAGCCAATTGATGTTTTGGGCACAACCATACGGATCACAATTGTTGTAAAAAACAAAATGACAGCTGAAATCAAAATTTTTCTGATCACATTTTTATTCCGTCTTACTTCCATATTCATCGTAACCTCAACTCTGGATCATGACAGATATTAGCATAACATCCCGCCATTATTGTATCTTATCTGCCGTTGAATCTCTGAAAGCACGGCTTTTTCTCCAAACTTGAAATATCGCTGTAAATGGCTGTTTTGCCAATGCCCTTCTGAAATTTTTTTGAAAAATCTATTCCGTGGGAATATTTTCTGCACGTCCAGGGGGATGTGAAGGGATGAAAGGAGCGGAATGAGCGGAAAGGTGAAAAAAGGAATGTCCAGGAACTCGTTCCGCGACTCCCTGAACATCTTGCTTCGTTGCAGCAGTTATTTTTTACAGTACCGGTCTGGGAACCATAGCAGCAAATATGGCTGTTTCCTCCGCTTTGCCTGAGTAGTAACTGAGAAAATGCTCTGATCCAGCCGCAGTCGAGTTGACGTTGCCTGCATCCCAAAGGGAGGAGCTGCCTGTTGCGACGATTACCGGCTCCGGCCATTCCTGCGGGTTGTCAAAAATGTAAGCTGCATCCGCAATCCGCCGGTTCAGGAGACCTTGTCCCCGCCAATAGTAATAATTGCAGATCAATCCGCTTTCCGGATCATAAATCAGGCTCGGAGTGGAGCAGAAGACATCTCTGATATTGGTATGGGATTTTTTCCACGTTCTGCCATAATCCGTGGAAGTGATCTGAAATTGTGCATGCGGATCGGAACTTTCACAATATTCCGTGCGGGCGATGATCAGAATTCGGCCATTGCCAAGATAAACCGCAGAAGGTTCTGTCGGCCAATCGACAATTGAAAATCCTTCTTCAATAATGCTCATTTTCCATGTGAGACCATCATCCTCACTGACAAGTTTTCCCCAGTAATTGCGTGCATCTGCCCCGTAGGAACCGCCGAAAAAGAAAGAAACCATGCCGATTTCCGGAATATGGAGAATATCTGTCATCTGGATCAGATCTCCGGGGAATTCCGGAGTGGAGATGCACTCAAATACCTTGCCGTCACTTGTTCGATAGAGCGCATGCCTGTAATCCGCGCCGGCACTGCGCACCCAGAGAAGCATGTTTCCATGATGATCCACTCCTTTTCCAACAGGGACATCTCCACGGTCCGGAGTATTGCAAACCATCTTTTCCGCTTCCCAGCTTTTCCCTTTGTCAAAGCTGACCCGTGCATAGACGGCTCGAAACGGTTCTGTAATATTGTGTCCTTTGCCCCGACTGTAAGCGCAAATCAGTCTGGAAGCGGCAAACTGGCACATCGGCCATGAATTATATGCTGCCGATGTCTCTACTGCAAATACCGTCTGGTTCATTGCGATCCTCTTTTGGGTTGTCTTATTTTGAATATTGCATGGCTGCTCTGAAACGCAGGGAAACAGAGTTGGCATATTGTTAAAGATAACCTTCCTTTTCAACCTTTCAAGAAACGGATACGGAAAATAGTTTATTAAAAAAAATTGGTTTCATAGTGCGATGCTCTGCATCGCAAAAATGCTTC
>DXVA01000362.1:0-2993 GCA_019408975.1 Lentisphaeria bacterium
CTACAAAGGCAAAAAAGCCGGAACCATCGGCGATGTCGGCTGCTTCAGCTTCTGCCAGAGCAAACACTTCACGACCGGCGGCGAAGGCGGCATGGTCGTCACAAACAACGATGATCTCGCATGGGAATTCCGTTCCTTCCGCGACCACGGATATGACGTTCAGGCAAAGCTGAACCTGCTTGAAATGGAAGGCAAGCAGCTCTACATCCACAAACGTGTCGGGTTCAACTTCCGCATGACGGAAATGCAGTCCCAGATCGGTCTCTGCGAACTCAAGAGATTCGACAAATGGAACCTCAAGAACCGTATCTTCAACGGCAAATACCTGATCAAAGCCCTGAAGAACCATCCGCTGGTGAAATATGCCCCGGTCGACACCAAGGAACGCCAGAACGCATTCTGGTGGGCTCCCTTCGTCCTTGACACCACCAAGTTCAAAGCCGGCGTCACGACCAAAGACTTCATTGCGGCGGTCGCGGCAGAAGGCGTTCCGGTTTACAGTGTTCTCTGGCCGGAAATGTATAAGGAACGCGCCTATATCGAGCGCAACGGTTTCGGCGTCGCCAAGTATCCGTTCCATGATCCCAAGGCAAGAAATATCGACTACTCCCAGTTCAACTGCAAACAGGCGAACTGGATGACGGACAGAACCATCAGCTTCTTCACGCACCCGGTCTATACCGAGGAGCACATGAAAGCTTACGTCGATGCATTCAAGAAGGTCGCGGACGCTTACATGAAATAAGCTGAAAGTTTCAAGCTGCAAGTTGCGGGCGGAGCAGTCCGGAGCCTGAAACTTGCGCAAAAGCCCAATGCCGCGCCTTGTAATACGCAAGCGCGGCATTTTTTATGATGAAAGCCGTAAAAAAATACTCTTTCGAGCTTGAAGTAAGAACGCTGAAACAGTAAGTTCTTCGATAAAAGATGTAAGCAGTCCTCAGTCCGTCCAGTCTGCGATGCGGCAAAAGGGCAGAGAGGGCGAAAAGAACGAAAGAGATTAAAAGATTAAGAAAGGATACACAGAATGTCAAAAGTGAAGTATGGTCTGATCGGATTCGGCGGAATTGCCGAGAATCGCGTTGCCAAAGAAGGTTTCGCCTGCGACAAGGCGCGTTTCGCACCGCTTCAGAAGGCGGAACTCGTCGCAGCCACCGATATCAATCAGGGGCGCAAAGCCGCGGCGGAGGCTCTCGGGCTCAAGTGGTATGCCACCGCCGATGAAATGCTCGCGGACAAGGATATTCAGGCGGTTTATATCGCCACAAACAATACAACCCATGTCCCGCTCGCAGTCAAAGCGCTGAATGCGGGGAAGCATGTCATTTCCGAAAAGCCGATGGCAACCAATTCCAAAGACGCGGAAATGCTGGTCAAGCTCGCAAAAGAGAAAGGGCTCTCCCTCGCAGTGGACCACATGATGGTTTACAACGCCTGGAACGTCAAGGCGGAGGAGCTCGTGAAGAAAGGCGAGCTCGGCAATGTCAACGACTCCTGCTTCCACATGGAATTCGCATACGGCTACGATCCCGCGGAAGCCGCCACATGGCGTTGCTCGAAAATCGAAGAAATGGGCGGCCCGATCGGTGACGTCGCCAGCCATTGCTTCTATCTGGCGGAATATATCTTCGGCAAGAAGATCGCGAAACTTGCGGCGGTCTATCTGCCCAAGACCATGCCCATCGTCGCGGAAGACGGCGCCTACATCAAGTTCTTCTTCGAGGACGGGATGCAGTCCAGCGCCAAGGTCGCGTTCTCCGAACTGCGCGGCGGGCTCGGCGGCACCCTGAGCAATCTCGGTTATGAAATCTACGGCGACAAGGCGGCACTGCGCGGCTACGGCACCATGTTCCAGCTCTCCGGACATAAGGATGAACCTGTTAAAATCCGTCTCGAACTCGACAAATTCGACGGCACGACGGCAAGCGTTCCGGCGGGCGAGATCAAGAACATCTACCAGTGCCTGATCGAACATCACGCTCAATCCGTGCTTGACGGCAAACCTCTTGACGCCGAAGATGCGCTCCACAACATTCTGCTCTGCGAAGCCGCGCACGCTTCCGCGCAGAACAACGGCAAGGTCATGGAGATTGCAAAATGATCAACGTCGGAATCGCATCCGAGATCATTACTCCGGCAAGGGGAGTCGCTCTTGCCGGATATTTCGATCCGCGCCCGAATACCGGAGCACATGACGACCTGAAGGTTAAAGCCACGCTGTTTCAGCAGGGGGATGTCATCACCGGTTTCGTGAGCTATGATCTCTGTTTCATCTGCATGAACATCATCGAACCCGTCCGGGAGAAACTTGCCGCGGCAGGCATGAATTTCGGCAGGGAACTGATCTTCCACGCAATCCATACTCATACCGCGCCGTATCCGTCGCCGTTCTTCGGTTCGGACAGCACGGACAGGGAATATCTTGCGGACCTGATCGACGCCTCGTTCCGCGCGATCAGGCGCGCATACAAGAATCTGGCGCCGGCGGAACTGCTCTGCGCAAAAGAGAACAATAATCCGCTTGCATTCAACCGCCGCTACTTCATGAAGAACGGCAAAGTCGTGACAAACCCCGGCAAGCTCAATCCGGATATCGTCAAACCGGAAGGACCCGTCGATGAGGAAATCACGGTCATGGCGATCCGCCAGGACGGACGCATCAGCGCGGTTCTTGCGAATATCGTCAACCACACCGACACGATCGGCGACGATTTCGTATCCGCCGACTGGCCCGGCAGAATGGAACACGCTCTTCAGACAACGCTCGGCTCCGATGTGCAGGTTTCCATGATGCTCGGCTGTTCCGGCAACATCAACCACTTCGACGTCAGCACGAAAACGGATCAGACCAGTTATGCGGAAGCCAAACGCATCGGCGCCATCTACGCGGACATTGTCGCAAAGCTGATCGGCAAAGCCGAACCAATCGGCGACGACACGCTTCAAACGGCGACCGAAACAGTTGAAATCGCCCCGCGGACCATCACGGACGAGGA
>DXVA01000362.1:3003-4542 GCA_019408975.1 Lentisphaeria bacterium
GACGAGGAGGTGCGCAAAGCGGAAAAGATCATGGAGGAGACGAAACATTTCGACGGAGGCGCAGCCATGACAAGTGAAGAACTTGCCGCAGGCGCCGGCCCGGTGCTCCGTTTCTTTGCAAAGCAACTGCTGGCTTTTGTGAAGGACTGGCAGGGAGTTCCGGCGGAATTTGAGTTCAAATCGTTCAAAATCGGCAAAGACTTTATTGCGGTATCCTTCCCCGGCGAACCGTTCACGCAGATCGGAATGGCAGTCAAAGCCGAGTCCTGCGCCAGGTATAATTTCATGGTTACGCTGGCAATGGGCGAAGCCGGATACATCTGCATGGAAGAGTGCTATTCGCGCGGCGGGTATGAAATTCTGCCGATTTCTGAAACCGGAATGGCATACAATGCAGCAAATATTTTTATTGAGACTGGAAAAAAACTGTTGAAGCGTTATGTTTAATAAAGCAACTCGTTTCACGCAAACTAAACAAAGGAAGAAAAATGCGCGCATTCAGTAAAATTTCTCCGGAGTGGTGGGACTACACCACGCTCGACCGCAGCATCCTCGACGAAGCTGCCAAGATCACAATCGACACCCTCAAAAGTTTTGAACGCCCCGGCTTCAAAATCAACATTTACGACACTCTTCAGGAGTTCTATTGCGCGGAGGCGCTCGAATACATCAATGCCTGGAAGCAGGCAACGCCTTCCAAACCGGCAGGCATCTGCGGCCCGATCGGCCCGACGGAACAGCTTCCGCTCGTTGCGCAGATGGTCAACGAGATGGATCTCTCCCTCAAGAACTGCCATTTCTGGGGCATGGACGAGTGGATCGTCGACGGCAAAGCCGCAGACATCAATTTCCCGCTCGGATTCGCAAAAGCCGACATGGATCTCTGTTTCGGCAGAATCCGCCCCGAGCTTATGATGCCGAAGGAAAACCTCCACTTCCCGACCGAGAATCCGGAAGAATACACGAAGTCCTATGACCTCGCACGCTGTGTCACCATGCAGGGCGGACAGGGCGAAACCAAACACTGGGCATTCAACGATCCCGTCAAGCGCGAAGGCCAGTACAAAGACAATCCGCCGACACCGGAGGAATACCTCCAGAAGAAAGCGCGCATCGTCGAACTGCACCCGATCACCCTGATCCAGAACGCCAGAACCTCCGGCGGCGGAACAGTCCAGAACGTGCCTTCCTCCGCGGTATCCGTCGGACCGTTTGAAACATGGAAAGCGGAAAGGGTTTCCATCTGGCATCCGGGGCATCATGACAATCCGTTCGGACAGCGCCTCTCCACGTTCATGATCTCCCAGAAGATCGCGGACAGCTGCGTTCCGATGTCCCTGCTCTCCAGGCATCCGGGTGAAATCGTATTCAACTTCTACCGCTTCGGCTTCGGTGTCTGCGACGTGGAGATGCATTGATCATGAGCAAGAGAGCATTTGCCATCGCCTGCCATCCGGACGATCTTGAGTTCGGCATGATGGGCACGATGATGCTGTTGAAGGATGCCGGTTACGAAGTTCATTACATGAACGTCTCCAA
>DXVA01000363.1:0-216 GCA_019408975.1 Lentisphaeria bacterium
GCCTTAATGAGGAGGTCGGGCGCCATATGGATTTATGGATTGTCTGGTATGATCGCGAGATCGACGCTCCGGTGCAGCGCTATCTGGATATCTGTGATGTCATTACCTACTGGACATGGTACGGCTGCAATCTCAGCAGTCTGGAGGAATATCTCGACCGTATGATCGCCGCCACTCCCGGCAAACGCCGACTTGCGGGATGTTATATGTGGAACT
>DXVA01000363.1:226-3637 GCA_019408975.1 Lentisphaeria bacterium
CTACGGAGAAAAGTGCCCCCTGACTGCGGAGCAGATGCAGCATCAGCTTGATGTTTATCTCAAATATCTCCGCAGCGGAAAGCTGGAAGGGATGATTCTCTGTTCCAACTGCATTGCCGACATCGGTTTGCCCACGGTGGAGCAGACCAGGCGCTGGATCGACCGGTACGGAGATGAAATCATATGACTTCAACGTCTTGAAAAGCCTTGCATCTTACGGGACGGAACTTATTGCGGATGATGCGGCGACGGGTGGAAAGGTTATGAGGACCGCACACCCGAAACGCAATATCGATCCGGTCAAATTCCATGCGGGCAATGGACCGAGGATTCGCTTCGGCATTTACCCGGAAACATCAGGGAAGCATCTGAAGGAAGCGGAACTTCCACGCCGGAAATTCCCGAAAGATGAGAAATATTACTTGTATAAAATCGAAACTGTTGATTTGGAGCAGAGCACGCTGGTCTGGGCGGGCGAATGGCTGCTTCAGCATAGTCTGGACAATCTCTGTTATTCTGCCTGTTCATGTCCTGGCGTTTTTTGCGTGGGTTCCTGCCGGATAACGTTTCAGGGCAGGGAGGTTTTCCGATCTCCCGAACTGCCGGGCCGGGAACCGTTTCTTCCGGCAAAATGCGGAAATGAAATCTTCCGCATTCTGCATCCAGCCGGATTTCGCGCATTTTAAATAATGGCAAAATAAATCTGTAAAGCTATTGCAAAACATGGCGAAATGTTTATAATAGGAAAAGACGTTTTCCGTCCGGCATTGATAACATAATTCAATAAAAAGGAGCTGCTGCAATGGCAAAAATCTCTGACAGTGTTTGTCTGAATCATCCCGACACCCCCGCAGTCACCCGCTGTGCAACCTGCGGCAAACCGGTCTGCAAAAACTGTATCGTAACTAAGAACGGTTCAAATTACTGTTCGCAGGTTTGTGCGGACAATGCGCAAAAATCCGCCGGACGTGTCAGCGAGGTCATGGAGAGCAGGAAACGTGCCGATTCAAGAAGGGGCGTAAGAACCCTGGTCATCCTGATTATTCTGATTGCGGCGGGGGCGGCGGCATATTATTTCTACACGAAGAATAAAGACGATGTTGACCGGTTCGTGCAGAAGACGGAGAAGGAACTGGGAGAAAAGATCAAACAGAATGCCGGCGAGACCAAAAAATCCATTGAACAGGGAATTCCGTCCAACTCGAAGTATAAAGCCGATCGCGAAGGCATGGTCAAGTGACCTGAAATATTTCCGGGGATTTTTCTGCCGGGTGCCGGTACTCCTTGTTTGAGAAAACTTCCGGACTTTCCGTGAAAAAATGGAAAAACATGCTAAATTATCGAAGATTTCCTAACGGCGGAGCCGGCAACCCGGAGGATGCGGAGGCATGAAAAAATTTTTCTTTCTCTTTATGATGTTATTTGCAGTTTCTCTTTCCGGTGCGGAACTGAAGCTTGCATGTTTCAATCATTTCACATCCTATTTTAAAGATTTCAGGCGTCCGGCAAATGAAATCGTCTCCATTCGGAAAATGCCGCAGGCTGAAATCATAAAACAGCTTGCCTCCGGACAGCTTTCCATGGCGATCACGGACCGGTTGCCGGAGGATTTACAGAGGTTCGACGTGACGGAACTTGCGGTTGCAGGAACCATTCTTGCGATCCATCCGGAAAATCCGCTGAAGACGGTTTCCTGTGCCGAGGCGAAGGAGCTGCTCGAAGCGAAAATCCCTACATGGCATCCTTTGAACGGCAGGCGTTCGCAGGTTCATATTTACAGGGTGGCGTCCAATATGCCGCGCCCTGTGATTCCACATTGCGGAAAGTGCGGCTTCACGCCTCCCGGAACAAAGGAGAAGCGCAAGAATGAAAAACAGGAGAAGCGTGCGATGGTTCTTCAAACGGAAAACAAGTCGAAAAGCTTCGTCCTGCTGTTCGTAGATCCGGACGGAGTTGCGGAACTGCCGCTTGCATCCTACGGCGAGAACCGGGTGAAACTGCTTTCCGTGGACGGCGTTGCTCCGACTTTGGAACACTTCCGTTCCGGCAGATATCCGCTGTCGCGCAAAATCTACCTGATTACGGCAAAACACCTGACGGGCTCCGCGAAGGAGCTTGTTTCATATATCAAAAGCAGAACATTCGCCGCAAAGCTTTATGCGGACGGATATCTGCCGATCGAACAGGAGGCGGAACAGAAATGAAAACTTATTTCGTGACCGGAACAGGAACCGGCATCGGGAAAACTTATATAAGCGCGCTGCTCGCAAAAGCTGCGGTCCGCGCAGGGCTCAGGACAGCTGTGATGAAACCGGTCCAGACGGGGATGACGGACCCTGCGGACGGTGATCTCGGGGAGATCCGGCGCAAGGTGCCGCAGATACTGGACATCCCTTCCGGGCTTGCCTGTCCCTACTGCCTTGCATATGAGGCGTCGCCGCATCTTGCAGCCGAAAAAGAATCCGTCGAAATTGATTTCGCCTATATTCGGGAATGCTATGACCGGATCGTGAAAGAGTATGCGCCGGATGTCGTTTTCCTTGAAGGCGCCGGAGGAATCTGCGTGCCGGTCTCCGCCGGAGTCTTGACGGCGGAGCTGATCAAATATCTTGATTTTGAAGTGATTATCGTGGCGCCCGCCGGACTTGGTTCGATCAATCACACGCTTCTTTCCCTTGAGTATCTGCGGAACCGCGACATCAGGATTGCGGGCGTGATCCTGAATCAGTTCAGCATTCCTCCCACGGAAATAGAGCTTGACAATATCCGTATGATCGAGTCATTCGGCAGGGTCGGGATTCTGGCGAAAGCCTCTGAAGACGCCATTGAATTCAGCGAATGCCGTTTGTTTGAAAAATGATTTGCCGGCGAATGGAACAGCAGGAATGAAATGCCCGCACTGTGATCTGGAACTGAACAAGGAGTTTTACGAGAAGGTAGTCGCTTTCCGGTGTCCGGGGTGCGGCGGGAGGATGGTTACTGTTTCCGGTCTGAGGAGCCTCAGCGGGGACCGTGCCTTTGTTGATCTGTTGTGGAAGACCGCGCAATATGGTTATTCGGAGGCGGGCACCGTCTGCGGGAGTTGCCGTAAGCCGATGCGCCGCGTAACCCTGCCGCTGGCGGGAATGCCGCTGGAACTGGATGTCTGCTGTTCCTGCCAGATGATCTGGTTCGATCCGCGTGAATTGGAGCGGATTCCCCTGCCGGAACCGGAAAAGGCGGACGAACTTCCGCCGAAAGCCAGAGAACTGCTGGCACTGCGTCAGATACAGCTTGAGGAGGAGAGGATCAACCGGGAGGTCGGCGGTTACAGCGATGGTGAGGGGGCGCCGGACCAGAGCTGGAAATATCTTGTCGCGCTGCTCGGGATGCCTGTGGAGTTGAACGCTCCGGAGTGCCGCCGTCTGCCGT
>DXVA01000363.1:3647-4534 GCA_019408975.1 Lentisphaeria bacterium
CTGCCGTTCGTCACCTGGGGAATCGCTTTTCTCTGCATCCTGGTTTTCGCGTTGACATTTTCGGATCTGCGTGAAACCGTCAACGCATGGGGATTTATTCCCGCGGAGTGGACCCGCAAATGCGGATTGACTCTCCTGACCTCAATGTTTCTTCACGGCGGAGTCTGGCATCTGATCGTCAATCTTTATTTTCTGCTGATTTTCGGAGATAACGTTGAGGATGAGTTCGGAAAATGCAAGTATGTCCTTCTTCTTCTTGCTTCGGGCTTGTGCGCATCGGTGTTTCATGCGTTGTTCGATCCCCGGACCGCGATTCCGTGCATCGGCGCAAGCGGGTTCATCTCCGGCGTGATCGCCTGTTATGCCATCTGTTTTCCGAAAGTAAGACTTTCATTCCTGCTGGTTTCCAGAAGTCTTTTTGCTTCTCTTATGCTGAGACGGTGCTGGTTTTCGCTTCCGGCATGGGGTGCATTCGTGATCTGGATCTTTCTGCAGGCGCTGATGGTATTCCAGCAGCGGTCCCTCACCGGCGGTGTTGGCGGCGTTGCCTACCTTGCCCATATCGGAGGTGCTCTGCCGGGAGTGCTTTATGCGCTCCATTTCCGTTTGAAGCGGAACGCTTCCTCGGCCGCCGGAGACTTCTCTTGAAGCTCCGGGACAAGGCAGGCGTGAACTTTATGAAAAAACGGGAAGAATAAGACTTTCCTGTTCTTCTCCTGCCGGATTTCCGGTTTCTTTTTCCCGTCATATTCTGTTTTTCCGGATAATATTCAAAAAAAATTCTTTTTCCCCATTGACAAAATGGAAAATATCCATATAATATTAATATGAAAAATATTTCATACATAAGATTGTTATGTGAAAAATAAATCATCGGTGCTTTATGT